>DAICZO010000486.1 GCA_027311125.1 Acidobacteriaceae bacterium | reverse complement strand
CCTCCCGCTACATCTCCCAGTGGCAGCCCGAAACCGTCTTCGCATTCGGAACATCCCGCAGCGTCAACGTCCCATTCGCCGGCACCGGCACCGCAGTCGCCACCGCCAATCCATTGATCAGTTGGCTCCCATTCAACGCCTGCACCGTCACTGCATACGTCGCCTGCGGATTGGTGATCCGGTACACCGCCCCACTCTGTCCCGTGCAGTCCGGCAGCGTCAGCGTCCCTGCGGAGCTCACTCCTGCCACGCTCACCTCGCTATCCGCCGCCGTCATGCTGTACGGCAACGCACTCACAGTATGCGGATTCAACCCGTTATACCCAAAGTAGTAGTTCAGCGCATTGCTCGCCGCATTCGCCAGCAGTTGCTGCCCCGCTTGTGTAGGGTGTACATGGTCGCTTTGGAAGTACGTTGCATTGGCATTTGCGCCATCTGCACCCAGCAGCGGGTTAGCCGCAAAGTCGATCACGCCATCTGCCCCCACCGCCTTCGCCACTTGCAGTATCAAGCCGTCGTAGCTGTCTTTGTCCGCATCCAGGCTGGCCGAGCCCCTGTAGTCATTCCCCGTCCGCGACAGCATCGTACCCGCAAATACCAGGCAGCCAGCCTTCTTCAGCGTCTGTATCTCGCCACTCGCAAAGCCAAATACGCTCGCACTCGTCGCGTCCGCAACCGACGCAAGATCGTTCGTCCCCGCAAATACAATCGCCACATTCGGTCCAGAGCTGCTGCTGCACAGCGGGGCCACCCGGTTAGCCTCGGAGCCCGCGATCGACTCCAGGTAGATCCCCGGTATCCCCCAGTCTGTAACCGTATAGGTTGCTTGTTGTGTCAGCGACAACAACCCCGGCCACGCCGTCGTCACTCCCAGCCCTGCCGTAATCGAATCCCCGATCGCATGAATCTGTCTGGTCGCCAGCAACTGCGGAGCAGTACTCGTCGCCACTCCCCGCTGGCTTACCTCCGCCACCAGCGCCGCACTGGTCGCTGCCACCTGGGCCGAAGTCAACTGCGTAGGATAGATCCGCAGCCGGTAATACGTCCCTTCAAATCCCGACCCCGACCACAATCCAGCCGGGCTCGTCCCCAGATAGAAATTGCCCGAACTCTGCAGCCCGGCCGATGCAGTCTGCAATATGTACGGATACTCAACCCCATCCACATACATATGGTCCACGCTGCTCCCTGCCACCCCCAGCGTCATCGCAATCGCATGAAATCCCGAAAGCAGTGTGTTCGAAGCCGTACCTACTGCGTTGTTCGCAAACACACTCGGCGCATAACTTCCATTCACAAACAGGGAGGAGCTGCCCGTCTTGATATACAGCAGGTTGAACCCGCTACCGCCCGCGCTGCTCGAAAGCAACAACGGATACACATTGTCCAGCGGCCCCTTCGATAACGGGTTGATCGACACCACAAACACAAACGTCCGCGAGCCGTTCAGCGCCGCCGGCAAACTCACATTCTGCGGCAACGCAAACGAGAGTCCCGTACTGGTCCACGTCGGCGCACTTGCGCCACTGCCCAGCGTTCCATTGTTTCCATTGCCGCTGCTGTCCACCACCAGCGTGCCGGCCGCTTGCAGAAAGTTGTAGTCCGCCGTAGCCCCTGCAACCGGTGCGACCACCCCACTACTCGTCCCTCCCGCGACCGGAGCAACCCAGGTCCCATCCTCGCGCAGATACCGCGTCGTACCCGCCACCGAGCCAGGATCAGGCACCGCACCCACCGAATGGCTCGCACCCGAAGCGCCAAACACCGGCAGTTGCGCCGCACTCACACTCCCTACAATCGTCCCTGCGTTCAACGTGCCCGCATTCACCGTCGTCGCATTCACTGTCCCTGCCGTAAACCCCTGCGGAGTAAAGCTGTAGCTGCTCCCACGCAGATTCAGCCCCATCGCACTCGTCGCAGGGTTATACGTCTCCGTGTCGATGCCTGCATTGCTCGTCAGCTCAAACAGGTTGTACCCCGAGTTCCACTTCCCGCATCCGTGCGAGTTGCAGCTCAGCGCAAACACACTCTCATCGCCTGCCTGACCCGAGAACGTCCGCCGCCAGATGCCCCTCGCCTCATACGCCGCAAACGGAGCCGAATGTGTCCCGCCATTGCCCAGGTAGTTCGAAGCCGGCCCCACATTGGAAATCATCCACCCCGTAATCCCCGGCCCAACATTCGCCTCGTACTGGATTCCCGCCTGCGAATCCAACGCCGGTCGCGGAGTCGTCTGCCGCACATACTCAATGTCCGGACCCACTCCAATCTGGTAGTAGTGCGGCTCTTCCACCGTATCGTTCGCAGCCCACGCCACCGTGTTCGCCGCCAGCGTCAACTGCCCATCCACACTCTTCGTCGCTGCGTTGAAGACCCCCAGCACCTCCGCCATCGGATACAGCGCATACCCACCCGTCAGCATCCCCACCGTGCCGCCACTGCTGCTGCTGTCCGCACCCGTGCTGTTGTACGTCAGCGTATTCGGCCCTGTCGTCGTCACCGCAAAGCTGCCGTTGTAGCTCGCATCCGCCACCCCGGCCATCGTCATCGTCAACCCATTCACATCCACCGGCAGATTGCCCGCCGTCGTCACCGTCACCACATTGCCGCTTCGCGCAATCGCCGCCACCGGCAGACTCACATTCAGAAATCCGCTCGTACTCCCGCTCACGCCCACAATCCCTGTGCGCCCCGCCGCAT
>DAICZO010000483.1 GCA_027311125.1 Acidobacteriaceae bacterium | reverse complement strand
GCCCAGTTCTATCCATAGGTTGCAGAACTACTTACGCCCCCTTCGCTGCCAATACCGCCTTCGTCAGCGCTGGAACAATCTCGAACAGATCCCCGACCACCCCGTAGTCCGCCACCTCAAAGATCGGCGCATTCTCGTCCTTATTGATCGCAATCACCGCCTTCGATCCCTTCATCCCCACCAGGTGCTGAATCGCGCCCGAGATTCCCACCGCCAGGTACAGCTTCGGCGATACCGTCTGTCCCGAACTCCCCACCTGCCGCGCCATCGGCAGCCAGCCGTTGTCGCAGATCGGCCGACTCGCCGCCAACTCCGCACCCAGCGCCGTCGCCAACTCCTCCACAATCCCAATGTTGTCCTGCTCCCCAATCCCGCGACCAACCGAAACAATCACCGGCGCCGCGCTCAAGTCCACCGTCTGTGCCGACTCCCGGAACAGTTCGCCCGGCTTATTCCGTATCTGCTCCGGCGTCAGCGTCGGCGCCACTGTCTCCACCGTCGCCGTCCCCGCCTCCACCGCATCGGCCCGGAACGTACCCGCCTGTACCGAAACAAAGCACGGCCCTTCGCCGGTCTGCTTGTAGTCCGCATTCAACTTGCCCTGCAGCAACTGCCGCACAAACACCAGCCCCGCAGCCCCATCCTGCATCGCAATCACATCCGAGATCAGCACCTGCTTGAACTTCGTCGCCAACGCCGGCGCAAAATCTCGCACCTGGTAGGTGTGCGGAAACACCACATACTTCGGATTCACCTGTTGCACCACCTGCTCCAGTGCCAGCACATAGCCATCCGCCGTGTACACCTGCAGCAACGCATGTTCCAACGCAAACACCTTGGCCAGCTTCTTGCCTGCCAACTCCTCCGCCAACGCCTGTACCGACTGCCCCAGCACTGCCGCCGAGCACTCCACGCCCAGCTTGGCCGCCAGTTGCTGACCCGCAGCCAATGCCTCAAAACTCATGCGGTTCCACGTGCCCCCGCGCTGCTCCATCACAACCAGTACTCCGCTCATATCACCCTCACTTCAAACTTCAATTTCTCCACCAGCTTCGTCGCAATCTCTGCCGGCGTTCCCGTCAGCATCTCGGTCTTCTTCTGCTTCTCCGGCAGATACACCCGCTCCAGCGTAATCGCCCGCGTTCCCGCAGCCGCCGCAGCCGTCACCGTCTTCGTCTCTTTCGTCTTCGCCTTCTTGATCCCCATCAACGTGGCATAGCGCAGCTTGTTGCCGCCGCTCTGGATCGTCAACAGCGCCGGCAGCGGCATCTCCACCTGCTGAAACCAACCATCTTCCAACTCCCGCTTCACCGTCAGCCCCGCGTCCGTCTTCTCCACCTGCATAATGATCGTCGCGTGCGGAATCCCCAGCAAAGCCGCCAGCACCACGCCCGTCTGGCCCAGCCCCAGATCGTCGGATTGTAACCCCGTCAGTATCAAATCCGGAGCCTCCTCCTTCACTGCATCCGCCAGTATCTGCGCCACACCCAGCGTGTCCCGCTCGCCCAGGTCGTCGGCTTCAATATGGATCGCTCGGTCCGCACCCTTCGCCAGCGCCTCCCGCAGCGTGCTCAGCACCCGCTCCGGCCCTGCGCACATCACTACGACCTCACCGCCGTTCTTCTCCTTCAACTGCAGCGCCTCTTCCAGCGCATACGCATCCGGCTCGTTGATCGTGTAGCTCAA
>DAICZO010000481.1 GCA_027311125.1 Acidobacteriaceae bacterium | reverse complement strand
GGGGCGCATAACTACTACCTGGAGCCGGGGACGATGACGCCGGAAGAGATTCTGGCGGATGTGCCGAGCGGGCTCTACGTCACGGAGGTGATGGGGTTTGGGGTGAACCTGGTGACGGGCGACTACTCGCAGGGGGCGAGTGGGATGTGGATTGAGAATGGGGAGCTGGCGTATCCGGTGGAGGAGATCACCATCGCGGGGAACCTGAAGGATATGTACAAGAACATTGCGGCGATCGGGAACGACCTGGTGTTTCGTGGGGCGAGCGCTTCGCCTACGATCCGGGTTGAGGGGATGATGATCGCCGGGAGTTAGGGGGTACCCCCTCCCCGTCAATTTGTGTCAAAGTCTTCATTCGAGATGAGTTAGGCTTGAACTTGTGGCGCGGGCTGGGGTAAAGTCTTTGCTTTCAGATTGATAGCTGCAAAGTATTGATTGCATATGGGTTAGAGGTCTGGATTGTCAATGCTTAGGGCTTCTGCCTGGGCAGATTGGGTTTTGTCTCTGCTTCCAGTGTAGAGGTTGAGGGGTAACTGGTTGTTCGGGGGTATGTTGTTGATGAGTTGTGGGTTAGGCTGGGTTGGGGCTTGACAGGTGGATTTGCTGGGGATTTTGGGGTAACGGCAACGGGGTAGAAGGTTACATTCCCACACATCCCGCGATGTTGCTGCGGTATGTATGGGGTACCCGGGTTTTGGGTATCGGGACGAACAAGGGCAACAGCAGGTCCTCCGCTGCGCGAAGGATGACAACTGAAAGGCAAGGGCAAAAGCTGCAGGATAGATGGTTACATTCCCACACATCCCGCGATGGGGCTGCGGTATGTATGGGGCACCCGGGCTTTGGTGGCTGGGTGGGATGTGGCGATGGGGAGTTTTGGTGGGGTTGTTTGCTCGACGAAAGAGACAGAAGAAAAAGGTGAACGGAGAGGGCGGTTTGTGGGAGTTCCTCTGTATGCTGAGTGCATGAATTTCTTGCGAATTGTTTGTGCGGTTTCTCTGTTGGCTGGGAGTGCGTTGGGTCAAGGACATGGTGATGCTGCTCCTGGTGGGGCGGAGCAGAAGACGGATGCGGCCAAGCAGCCGATGACGTCGACGTTGCCTGCGGATGCGCATGTGGCGCAGACGATGGAGCTTGACGGCAAGACCCTGAAGTACACGGCTACAGTGGGCAAGCTGCCGGTGAAGAATGCCGAGGGCAAGACGGCGGGCGAGGTGGTGTTTACGTCGTATGTGATGGACGGGGCGAATCGTCCGGTGACGTTTGCGTTCAATGGCGGACCGGGAGCGGCCTCGGTGTATTTGAACCTGGGAGCGATTGGGCCGAAGCGGGTGAACTTTGGTGCGGATGGTCAGAGTCCTTCGGACCCGGCGACGCTGATGGACAATCCGGGGACTTGGCTGGACTTTACGGATTTGGTGTTTATCGATCCGATCGGGACGGGGTTTTCGCAGTCGCTGGTGGGCGAGGCGGAGACGAAGAAGCTGTTTTATGGGCCGGACCAGGACATCGAGTACCTGTCGCGGATTGTGTATGACTGGCTGGTGAAGAACGGCCGGTTGCAGTCGCGGAAGTACATAGTGGGCGAGAGCTATGGCGGGTATCGAGGACCGCGGTTGACGAGCTATCTGCAGTCGAAGATCGGGGTGGCGGTGAATGGGTTGGTGCTGGTTTCGCCGGCGCTGAATCCTGCGGCGGGTTCACCGGATTTGTCGCCGATACCGTGGATGCTGACGCTGCCGTCGATTACGGCGGCTAACTATGAGCGGCAGGGGAAGCTGACGGACGCGAATATGGCCGCGGTGATCGACTATACGCGCGGGGAGTATGCGGAGGACCTGCTGAAGGGGAACTCTGACCCGCAGGCTACACCTCGGCTGGTGAAGAAGGTGACGGAGTTGACGGGGCTGGACCCGACGTTTGTGAAGCAGTCGGGCGGGCGGCTGGAGACGCAGGCGTTTTTGCGGGAGGAGTTTCGGGAGACGGGCAAGCTGGGCAGCCGGTACGACCCGAATGTGACGGCGTACGATCCTTTTCCGTATAACCCGACGCAGGAGACGAATGACCCGATTCTGCTGTCGATTATTGCTCCTACGACGACGGCGATGGTGGACTGGGTGACGCGGACAGTGGGCTGGAAGACGGATGCGCGGTACAACGCGCTGTCGGAAGAGGTGAACCGGATGTGGGACCGGGGGAGCCGGAATGGGGCGTTCAGCGGATCGGCCTCGGCGACGGACCTGCGGGTGGCGGTGGCGACGGACCCGAAGCTGCGGGTGGTGATTGCGCATGGCTGGGCGGACCGGTCGTGTCCTTTTATGGGG
>DAICZO010000469.1 GCA_027311125.1 Acidobacteriaceae bacterium | reverse complement strand
CATGGAGGGCAAACATTGCCTGGAATTACTTTTTTAGTAGTCACATCCTCAATAGTCTCGCGATAAGAAACTCCTGCGCCAAACGTGGGAATCGTGTCCTTGATCACAGGGGCCGGCGGTGGAGGTGTGGCCGGCGCTGCTGACGTGTGGGGGAAGTTTTGCGGTGACGCAGTATCTGGTGTCGAACTGGATAGGGCCGCAACTGACGGATATCTTCAGTTCGCTGGCGGCGATAGGGGCGATGGTGGTGCTGCTGCGCTTCTGGACGCCGACACAGGTTCGCGGGGGGATGCAGGCGGGGGATCGGGTGACGGAGCGGCGCTATGGCGTTGGCGAAACGGTAGCGGCGTGGGTGCCGTATGGGTTGCTGGTGGGATGCGTGCTGGTGTGGAGTTATCCGGCGGTACAGCGGATGTTGCAGGTGCCGAGCGTGGTGTTTGCGTGGCCGGGACTGCATGATGCAGTGATGCGGATGCCTCCGGTGGTGGCGGTGGCGGAGCGATATCCTGCGATGTTTGTGCTGAACTGGCTGTCGTCGGCGGGGACGGCGTGTATGGTTGCGGCGCTGAGTTCGGCGGTGCTTTCGGGGTTGAGCGCGCGGGCTCTGGGTGGGGTGCTGGTGTCGGTCGCGCGACGGCTGGTGCGGCCGACGGTGACGGTGACGGCGATGCTGGGGATGGCGTTCGAGATGAACTACTGCGGGGCGACGGGGACGCTGGGGCTGGCGTTTTCTACGACGGGAGCGTGGTTTCCGTTCTTCAGTCCGTTGATTGGGTGGCTGGGGGTGTTTTTGACGGGATCTGATACTGCGTCGAATGCTCTGTTCGGGAGCTTGCAGACGGTGAGCGCGCAACGGTTGGGGCTGGACCCGGTGCTGATAGCGGCGGCGAACTCGGCGGGAGGCGTGATGGGCAAGATGATCAGCCTGCCGACGATTGCGGTGGCGGCGGCGGCGACGGAGATGTCGCTGCCGGAGCAGGCAAAGCTGTTTCGGTTTACGCTGCGGCATAGCCTGGTGCTGGCGGTGGTGACGGGGGTGGAGGTGATGCTGTATGCGATGGCTGGCCGGTAGCGTTGAGCGGTGTCTGGATGGAGGGGTCTTCAGGCAGGCTTAACGTGTTGGATGTTTGATAGGGACGATGGTTGAGGGTGTGACGTATGCGGGTTTTGCTGGTGGAAGATGAGACGCGGGTGGCGGAGATTATCGCGTGTGCGTTGCGAGAAGGGCCGGGGTATGCGGTGGATATTGCGAATGATGGGCGGACGGGGAGCGACCTGGCGCGCGATGGAGTGTATGACCTGATTGTGCTGGACCTGATGCTGCCGCTGCTGAATGGGCTGGCGGTGCTGCAGGGGCTGCGGCGACGTGGCGACAAGACTCCGGTGCTGGTGTTGACGGCGAAGACGACGAAGGAATCTACGGTGGAGTTGCTGAATGCGGGTGCGGATGATTATCTGGGCAAGCCGTACGATCTGGGCGAGTTGATTGCTCGGATCAAGGCGTTGATACGGCGCGGAAAGGGAGCGGCGAGCCCGATGTTCACCATTCGCGATATGGAGATCAACACGCTGGAGAAGACGGTGACGCGGGCGGGGCGGCTGATTGAGTTGTCGCCAATGGAGTACCGGATTCTGGAGTACCTGGTGCATCGACCGCGGGTGGTGGTGTCGAAGCGTCAACTGCTGGAGCATCTGTACGACTACAACTGGGAGCGGCACTCGAATGTGATTGAGGCGCATATCTCGAATCTGCGCCGGAAGCTGGATGGGGACTCGGAGCACTCGTACATCAAGACGCTGCGTGGGCATGGCTATTGCCTGACGCAGGCGAACGAAGAGCGGGAGAGCTGAGGATGCGATCGATCACACATCGACTGGTGGTGGTGGTGTTGCTGTCGGAGTTTCTGCTGACGGTGACGGTGACGGCGATCAACCTGGGCTACGAACGCTCGCAGCGGTACAAGGCGTTCGATGTGATGCTGCGGGGACGTGCGGACTCGGTGCTGGCGGCGGTGGAGGTAGATGAAGACAGTGAGAAGCCGGTGCTGAACGGGAAGGCTCTGGAGGTGCCTGCGGGGGACCGGTACGAGGTGATGCTGGATTCGGGAGCGACGCTGGGGCGCTCGGCGAACTGGACTGATCTGCCGAAGTGGCTGTGGGAGCGGCCGGATGGCATTCAGAAGTTTCATCTGGATGGGTTACGCTACCGGCGTGCGATGGCGCATGGGTTCAGGACGCTGGACCCGGACAATGGACCGAAGGAGACGGTTGGGGTGAGCGTGTTCTATGCGTCGGCTACGACTCCGGTGACGGAGGCGCTGGTGCATGGGGCGGAGTTTCTGGCGTTGGCGAATCTGCTGGTGCTGGCGGTGTCGGGCGTATTTGCGGCGGCGTTGATACGGCGGGGGATTGAACCGCTGCAGGAGCTGGCGGTGGCGGCGAGCGGGATCACGTCGACGTCGTGGCGGTTTGCGGCGCCGGAGTCCGCAAAGTCGGTGCGGGAGTTGCGCGAGTTGTCGGACGCGCTGGAGATGACGCTGCAAGGGCTGGAACGGTCGTTTGTGCAGCAGCAGACGTTTATCCACGATGCGGCACATGAGTTGAAGACAGCGGTGACGATCATCAAGTCGTCGCTGCAGTTACTGATCTATCGTCCGCGAACGACGACGGAGTACCAGAGCGGGATAGAAGCCTGCCTGACCGACTGCGGACGGATGGAAGAGCTGGTGTACAAGATGCTGACACTGGCACAACTGGAGCAGCAGGCAACGCAGGGACGATTGCGCGAGGTGGCGGTGCGGGATCGCCTGGAGGCACTGCAGCAGGTGATTGGGCAACTGCGTCCCGTGGCGGATCTGCGGTCAGTAGAGATTGTGGAACGGCTGGCTCCGACGCTGGTGACGCAGGTGAGCTCCGAGGAGTGGAGCACGCTGGCGATGAACCTGATTTTGAATGCGATACAACATAGCCCCACAGGGAGCGCGGTGGAAGTAGTTACGGAGAGCACGGAGGATGCGGTTGTGCTGACGGTGCGGGATGCGGGGGATGGCATTGCGCCAGAGAGTATTCCGCTAGTGTTCGACCGGTTTTATCGAAGCGATGCTT
>DAICZO010000463.1 GCA_027311125.1 Acidobacteriaceae bacterium | reverse complement strand
CCCCATGCACCAGCGGACGCACACCAACCTCACGCAGCGTGTCCCGCGTAATTCCAGTCCCAATCAGGAATAGCACCACCGTCAGCGCAGACCGCCCCAGCTTGTTCAGAGAGGCAAACATCGCCACCGACTGCGGCACATAGCGCGGCACAAACGAAGCCAGCACCGCCGCAAAACAGAAGTAAAGAATGAACCACGGCCAATGGATCCGCGTCTTGCTCTTCTTCAGCATCGCCGTGGCAATCGCCAGTGGCACAATCCACAGAGCCCGTGCCAGCTTCACCGTCGTCCCCACCGCCAGCGCCGTCGCTCCGTACTTCGCACCCGCACCCACCACCGAACTCGTATCGTGAATCGCCAGTGCCGCCCACAGTCCAAACTGCGTCTGCGACAGATGCAGTTGCCAGCCAATCAACGGAAACACCAGCAGCGCCACAGAGTTCAGCACAAACACCGTCCCCAGCGACACCGCCATCTCCTCTTCATTCGCATTCAGCACCGGCCCCATTGCCGCAATCGCACTGCCCCCGCAGATCGCCGTACCAAAGCTGATCAGCAGCGACTGTGTCTTGCCCACCTGCAACAGCTTGCCCAGCAACACGCCCAGCGATAGCGCAAACGTGATACTGATCGCCGTGTAGATAAACCCCGACTTGCCTGCATGCACCACCTCCTGCAGATTCATCCCGAAGCCCAGGCACACCACCGCTGCCTGCAACAAAAACTTCGAAAGATTACGGCTCTCCACATGAAAGTGATGCACCGTCAGTAGTCCATAGGCCAAGCCTGCCGCCAACGCCACCGGCGGGCCGATCAATCCGCTCGCCGCCAGAATAATTCCGATAAAAAATAAGTTTCGCGTCATCTTGTTACGATCATCCGCTCACCGGCCTGCCCAGTCGAGACGATGTTTTCTATAGCCGATAACTTTTACTTATCGCCCAACCGCTCAACCCGACACTGCAGCCAGCGCAAACCGCTCAAACGCCGCCACCGTTCCCGATAGCTCCGTACCAGCCAAACGCACAAAACTGAAGTCTCGCAAGATCTCCAATCCCTCGACCGGCACCGTCCGCACCGTGCCCAGCCGTAGCACCTTGCCGATCGCCCAGCGCGACACAAATCCAACCCCCAACTCAGCCTCTACGCCCGAGATGATCGCCTCCGTCGAGTCCAGTTCCATCGCAATGTGCAACGATCGCTGCGTCAGTCCAGCGCGCTTCAACGCACGCTCCACCACCCGCCGCGAACCCGAACCCCGCTCACGCAGCAGCAGCGGCACCGTCGTCAACTCCTGCGGCGTAATCGCCGACTTGCGACGCGCCCACGGATGTTCCGGCCCCACAATCAAAACCATCTCATCCTGCACCATCTTCTCCGTCTTCACATCCCGCCGCATCGCTGGCCCTTCGATAATCCCCAGCGAGATCTCCTGCTCCGCCACCGCCTCCGCAATCCGCTCTGTGTTCCCGCTCACCAGCGATAGCTTCACCTGCGGATACTGCCGCAGAAAGACCCCCAATATCCGCGGCAATACATACTGCGCCACCGTCGTCGAAGCACCCAGCTTCAACTCGCCCGTCACCTCATGGTTCAGCGACGCGAGCGCCCGCCGCGCCTGCTCCATCGTCTCCGCTGCCTGCTTCGCATACCCCAGCAATACCTGGCCTGCCTCGGTCAACGCGATCTGGCTGCCATGCCCTTCGCTACCTGCACGGTCAAACAGGCGTACCCCCGCCTCTTCTTCCAGTGCTCGAATCTGCTGGCTCACCGCAGGCTGGCTCAAGTGCAGCACCTCTGCCGCCTTTCGAAAACTCATCTGTGCCGCCACCGTCCGAAACACCTTCAGCCGAAAGTTCTCCATACCCCTCCGTCACAGCACGCTCTCACAGACCGCACCGCGAACCAATGCCGCCACCTGATGAGCATAAGCCAGTACGCGACCTCGCCCGATAGAATCGTACGATAGCTGCTCCGCCCGCTACCTCGAGGAACCATCCGTGCCATCTAGCCCCACGCCAGCGACGACTCCAGCGCCCGCCCCATCCGGCCGCCGCAATCTCTTCGCCTTGCTGCGTCCGTCGCGATCGCACAGCGCCTTCTCTGCCACCCTGCTGCTCATGCTCTCGTCGTTCCTCTCCGCCGTTCTCGGCCTGCTGCGGGTCAAATACATCAACTACCGCTTCGGTGCCGGACCCGCTACCGACGCCTACAACGCTGCCTTCGAGCTACCCGACATGCTCGCCTACTTCCTCGTCGGAGGAGTAGCCTCCATCTCCCTGGTCACCATCCTCAACCGCTACCGTGCCGATGGAGACGAAGAAGGTGGCGACCACGCCCTCTCCGTCGTCCTCAACGCCATGATCCTCGTACTCGGTGCTGCCATCCTGGTCGCAGAGATACTCGCGCCCATCTACACCCGCTACAAATTTCACGGCTTCTCCCCAGAGAACGCAGCGCTCTGCACCTCGCTCACCCGTCTCCTGCTCCCCGCGCAACTCTTTTTCTTCATCGGTGGCGTCGTCGGCTCCAAACTCCTCGTCCGCAAAATCTTCCTCTACCAGGCCATCACCCCACTTATCTATAACGCCGGCATCATCCTCGGCGCAGTGTTTCTCTCCGCACGCTTCGGCATCTACTCGCTCGCCATCGGCGTTCTCATCGGCGTCATCCTCGGTCCCGGTCTGCTGACCGCCTTCGGTGCCGCACGCGAAGGCCTCCGCTACCGACGCATCTTCAACCTGCGCCATCCTGCCTTTCTCGAGTGGCTCCGTCTCTCCCTTCCGCTGATGATCGGAGTCTCACTCGTCACCGCAGACAAATGGATCCTCAGCTTCTTCGCCTCCTACGATCCCGGTGGCATCTCCCGCATCACCGTAGCGAAAACCCTCTTCAACGCCCCCATGGGCATCCTCGGCCAGGCCGCTGGTGCAGCCTCCCTGCCTTTCTTCTCTTCGCTCTTCAGCCAGCATCGCCTCGCGGACTTCGCCAGCGCCGTCAATCGATCCATCTCCCGCATCTTCGCCGTCGCTCTGCTCGCCGCCGCCTGGATGATCGCCCTCGCGCCCGCCATCGTCGATCTCTTCCGCGGTGGCTCCTTCCATCGCACCGACGCCGTGGAGACCGCACAGTACTTCACCATCTTCGCCATCTCTCTCGCCCTGTGGGCAGCCCAGGGCATCTATGCGCGAGCCTTCTACGCCGCGGGCAACACCCTCACCCCAGCCATCGCCGGCACCATCATCACGCTGCTCTCCATCCCCGTCTATAGCCTGCTCTTTCATCACATCGGAATGACCGGTCTGGCCATCGCCTCCGATCTCGGCATCCTCACCCACACCGCCACGCTGGCCCTGCTCCTGCATCGGCGTCGCCTCGTCCGCCTCTCCGGTCTGGAAGGTGGAGAATTGGCTCGCGCTCTGCTCGCCGCCACCATCAGCTTCATCGGAGCCAGCGCCTGCATCCACTGGCTGCCAGTTCGTCATGGCCACCTCGGAGACCTGCTCACCATCACCGTCGTCTCTATCGTCTGGGCCACGCTCTGCTGGACCGTTCTCACCCTCAGCGGCTCCAAGCTGCCCCAGCAGATTCGCCGCCGCTCCGCCCCCGAGACTCACACCTAACCCCGCGAGACCAACGCATTGACTCCCGTCGTCACCGCCGTATCCCTCAGCCCCACCCATAGCTTTCGCAAGCTGCCGCAAGACCGCATCACCCTGCTCACCGGCCTCGGCATCGCAGGCGACGCCCACTGCGGCACCACCACGCAACATCGCTACCTCATGAAGAAGGATCCAACCCGGCCAAACCTCTGCCAGGTTCACCTCATCGCCGCCGAGCTACACCAGCAGTTGAACGCCGCGGGCTTCCACCTCGCCCCCGGAGCCATGGGAGAAAACATCACCACTCGTGGAATTGACCTGCTCGCCCTGCCCACCGACACCCTGATCTACATCGGCGAAACTACCGTACTCGCCGTCACCGGCCTGCGCGATCCCTGCACGCAACTCAACCGGTGCGCTCCCGGCCTCATGAACGCAGTGCTCGAGCACCATCCAGACGGCTTACTCATCCGCAAAGCCGGCATCATGGCGGTCGTGCGCCACGGCGGCATCGTCCGCGCCGGAGACTCGCTCCGCATCGAACTCCCCCGACCACCCTACAAATCCCTGCAGCCTGTCTAGCTGCCCCTCAAGGCCGCGACCTACTTGGCGTCTTCGTACTCTTCGTTCCACGCCGCCTGAATCGCTTCCAGAATGCCCTCGTTCGACTTCGCCGGATTTCCCACAAACCCCGGCAACTCCGTCACATAACGATGCAGATCCGTAAAACGAACCGTGTACGGCTCAATCTCCGGATACTTCTCCTGCAGTTGAATCCCAATCTCTTCGCTGTCAGTCCAATCAATCTCGCGCGGCATAATCTCCATCTCCTCAGTTAGTTTCAGCATCATCAGCAGCTAGACGCAATCCCTGCGAACGCCGGCAGCCTAAGCCCCCGGCCCATGCGCAGGCTTGCCCTCTTGCACATAGTTACGGTTCCACTTCGGAATCTCCACCACATACGTCCCCGGCTTTTCGATCACGGCCTGGCAACCCAACCGCGAGTTCAACTGCACATCCGCCGCAGTCTCCATCCGATCCAGCTCCAGATCCTCCGGCTCGCTGATCCCCTGCGCTCCCTCCTTCACATGCAGGTGGCAGGTCGTGCACGCACACACTCCACCACACGCATGGTCCAGAAAAATATCGTAGTTCTCAGCCACATCCAGAAACGACATCGGCAAGCCATGCCCTTCATACGGCAGCGTGTCGAACGGAAACTCCACGGTTCGGCCTTCCGGCAAAAACGTCACTCGAACCATTCCCTCGCCCGCAGGCTTGGACGTATCAACCACTTCAGCGCTCATCTTCGTATCCGACATAATCTCACTCATTCGCTTTCTATTGGCCGCAGCCAGTTATCTACTCTGCTTAGGAGTCGCTGCTCCCACGCGCCGAATCATCAATCTGGGCCTTGGCAAAAGGATGCGGCGCAGTCGGTCCCGCACCCATGCTCTCACCTGCGGAATCCATCGTCTTGCCCTTCATCGCTCCCGAAACCGCAGTGTCCATCATCAACTCCGCAAACCGCCGCGTCGCCTTGTCCAGCACATCGATCGACTGCCGTATCGCCTTGTAATCGCTACCCAGCACCGCGGCCTTCACTCCGCCAACCCCTTGCTCGATCGTCGCCATCTCCTCCGCCGAAAGCATCTCCCAAGCCGCATGCGACTTACCCTTCGCCACCGCTGACAAAATCGTCTCCGCTTCGTTCTTCGCCTCAATCACCTGCCGCTCGCGAATATCCTCTTCCGCATGGTCAAACGACGCCAGAATCATCGTCTCCACCTGCTCATCGCTCAGCCCATACGTCGGCTTCACTTCCACCTCAGCCTCTTTACCGCTGCGCTGCTCCCGTGCCGACACATGCAGAATCCCATTCGCATCGATCAGAAACTTCACCTCAATCCGCGGCAGTCCCGCCATCATCGGCGGAATCCCCTTCAGATCGAACCGCGCCAGCGAGCGACAATCCTTCGCCAGCTCTCGCTCTCCCTGCACCACATGGATCGCCACATTCGTCTGGCCATCCACGCCGGTCGTAAAGTGCTCCGTCGCACTCGCCGGTATCGTCGAGTTACGTTGAATGATCTTCGCAACCACGCCGCCCAACGCCTCGATCCCCAACGACAACGGCGTCACATCCAGCAGCAACAAATCCTCCGTCACGGCCGACCCGCCAGAAAGGATCTGCGCCTGTACCGCCGCACCCAGCGCAACCACCTCATCCGGATTCAACTCTGTATGCGGCTTCTTGCCTCGCGCACTCAGTCCAAACACCTCATCCACCAGCGTCCGCACCGCCGGAATCCGTGTCGAGCCGCCCACCAGCACCACCTCGTCAATCTGCGCGGCATCCAGGCCCGCATCCTTCAGCGCCTGTCGGCACGGCGCCGCCGTCCGCGCAATCACGCCAGCAATCAACTGCTCAAACTGAGCCCGCGTAATCTCCCGCAGATACCGCTTTCCACTCGGCAACAGCACGTCCAGCGTAGCCACATCCGCTGTCGACAGCAGAATCTTGGCATCGATCACCGCCTTCCGCACCGCCTGGACCGCATCGCCATCCCCGCGCACATCCTCGCCCAGATCGCCCGCAATATCGTCCAGCGCAATCGCAATCAGCAGATTGTCAATGTCGTCGCCACCCAAATGGGTATAGCCGCCAGTCGCAATCACCTCGAAGATCCCTTCATGCAGCTTCAGGATCGAGATATCGAACGTCCCGCCGCCAAAGTCATACACCGCAATCACGCCGTCGCGCTGCTTATCCAGCCCATACGCCAGCGCGGCCGCCGTCGGCTCATTCACCAGCCGCAAAACCTCCAGCCCCGCGATACGGCCCGCATCCTTCGTCGCCTGTCGCTGCGCATCGTTGAAGTACGCAGGAACCGTAATCACCGCCTTCGTCACCGGCGCGCCAAAGAAGCGTTCCGCATTCTTCTTCAACTGCAGCAGCACATACGCCGAGATCTCCGGTGGCGTCAGCATCAGCCCGCCCACACTCAACCGCAAAGCCTCACCCGGCTGCAAACCCTCCGCCAGCTTGAACGGAAACAGCTTCAACTCGTCCTGCACATCCGCAATGTCGCGCCCCATCAGGCGCTTGGCGGAGTACACCGCGCTCGCCGAATCAGCCAGCAGCGTACCCCGCGCCGCGTTCCCCACCACCACGCCGTCATCCGTCATCGCGACCACCGAAGGCACCAGTCGCTCACCATCCTCGCCAGGGATCACCACCGGCGTATCGCCCTGCCCCGTCGTCTCCATGTACGCCACCAGGGAGTTCGTCGTCCCCAGGTCGATCCCTACCACCCGCTCATCCGCCATAAATCCTCAATCTCTCTTCGCCGCAAACACTCCATCCCGTCTGCGCGCTTTCGTCTTTCACTTCACTAACCCGGTACATCTATTGTCCTACAAACCGCTTGCGTCGCAGCCTCGCGACAACCTGCTTCACCGCACCGTCACTCCGCCGGAGACTAGCCCACATTCGCCGTGATACCGTCTCTCTATGGACATCAACCCCTACGCAAAATACCTCGAAGGGCAAGACCCCCTCCTCGTACTCGCCTCCACGGCGCCTGCCCTGCACGCTCTCACCGAAGACCTCTCAACCCAGCAAATCGAACTGCCCTCCGCACCCGGCAAGTGGAACATCCGCGAGATCCTCGCCCACCTTGCCGACTGCGAACTTGTCTTCTGCTTCCGTCTCCGCCAAACCCTCGCCGAAGACCATGCAACCCTCCAGCCCTTCGATCAGGGCGTCTGGGCAGAGCGCTACGCGGCCTACGATTTCGCCTCCGCAATGGCTCTCTTCCAGTCAGCCCGAAACTGGAACCTCAAGCTGCTCGCAACCGTCACCGCCGCCGACCGGCAACGTCCGGTCACTCACCCCGAACGCGGAACCATGACCTTCTGGACCATCATCGAAACCATCGCCGGACACGACCTCAACCACCTGCAGCAAATCGAAAAGATCGTTGCGGCCATTCGCTAAGCCGCACTAAACTCCCAGCGCCTCATTCACGTCACGCACCAGATTCCGCAGGTAGCTGCGCTTGTTCAGCAGCACCACCATCGCATCTTTGGTGGCCTCGCGTAGGCCCGGGTCTTCCGCCTCGACCGCCGCATCCCAGTCCGCCCACAGCCGCTCCAACTCCGCCTGCGTCTCCAGCATCTTCGCGTCAAAGGCATCCTTCGCCGTCATCAGGTCGCGCCGCAACTCCGGCTCGTCCTCGCCCATCTGCTTCGCCGCCCGCATCTCGGCCAACTGCATGTTCAGCTCGAACACCTCTTCCAGCAACTCCGGCGGCACAATCTGCTTCTTCTCGGTTCCGCTGGCTCGCGCGGCTTCCGTGGCGGACTTCGACTGCTCCTCCAACTCCACGCCTTCCTGGGTCAGCAGGTACTGCGTTCGCGCAATCGGGTCTTTCAACGTCCGGTACGCATCGTTCAGCAGCGACGACTGCGCCAGCGCAGCCTCCTGCTCCGCAACCGGCTTCGCTGCAAACCGATCCGGATGCAGCTTGCGGCTCAGCGCGTAGTACTGCTTCTCCAGCGCAGGAACATCGATCGTCAGCTTGCGCGGCAGAGAGAAAAACTCAAAATAATTCATAGGGTGGAGGGTAGTAGTGCCTCAGACTAAGACGAAAAACTCGACCCACATCCACAGCTCTTGGTCGAATTCGGATTGATAAAGTTGAAGCCCTGCCGCATTAGCGTCTCTTCAAAGTCCAGAACCATGCCGGTCAAATAAATCAAGCTCTTCGGGTCCACGAAGATTCGCACCGGCTGCAACAATCCATCGTCGAACATGAATGTCCGGTCACGCTCGCGCGCCTTTGAATCAAACCGGATGTTGTAGCTCAGCCCCGAGCAGCCACCGCCCTGGATACCCAGGCGCAGACCACCCTCAGCCGGCGAAACATTCTCCTTCGCCATCGCCACACGAATTCGCTTCAACGCCTTCGGAGTCAGACGGATACCCTTCACCGCAGCCTCTGCCGATATCCCTTCCGGAATCAGCAGCGTTACACCAGCCAACGGATCGGGCGCGCTGGCAGCAGGCGGCGGTGGTGTTCCGGTACTCAGCTGAACAGTTGCCATGATCTACCTTTGTACGTTCCTGCTCGCAGTGCCTCACAGCCTGCGGCATCGCAACGTGGCGAGTACACCCCAACATCGTGCCCTCGCCACATCGTCAACAGTTCCTAGTGAGCAGCGACCGCGGCGCCTTCCGTCTCGGCAACATTGTTCTTCTTCTTCCAGTCGCCAATCGCCGCGCGGATGGCATCTTCAGCCAGAACCGAGCAGTGGATCTTCACCGGAGGAAGCGCAAGCTCCTTCACAATGTCCGTGTTGGTAATCGCCAGTGCTTCCGAAATCGTCTTGCCCTTCACCCACTCTGTCGCCAGCGAGCTCGAAGCGATCGCGGAGCCGCAGCCGAACGTCTTGAACTTCGCATCTTCAATCACGTTCGTCTCAGGGTTCACCCGGATCTGCAAACGCATCACGTCGCCACACTCCGGTGCGCCTACCAGGCCAGTGCCAACTTCGGTAGAGGACTTGTCGAGCGTTCCGACGTTGCGGGGATTTTCGTAGTGGTCTACTACCTTATCGCTGTATGCCATGTCGTTTCTCCTTGAAACTAAATTTGTAACTAAACCTGTTCGGACTACCGACAGCGCGTCACCATCGGCAACGCGCCAAAAAATCTTAGTGCGCTGCCCACTCAATCTTGGTCAGGTCAATGCCTTCCTTCACCATCTCGTACAGCGGGCTCAACTCACGCAGCTTCAACACCACATCGATCAGCTTGTCCGACACATAGTCGACTTCAGCCTTGTTGTTGAAGCGGCCCAGACCGAACCGGATCGACGAATGAGCAACCTCATCGCCCAGACCCAGAGCCTTCAGCACATAGCTGGGTTCCAGTGTGGCCGACGTACAGGCAGAGCCAGAGCTGACCGCAATATCATTGATGCCCATCAGCAGCGACTCGCCTTCAACGTACACAAAGCTCATGTTCAGATTGCCCGGCAGGTGGTGCTCCATCGTGCCGTTCACCTGCACATAGTCCAGCGCAGCTTCCAGCTTGGCCTTCAGGTAGTCGCGTAGCTCAGCTTCGCGCTTGCCCTCGGCTTCCATCTCGTTCATGCAGATCTCAGCCGCTGCACCCAGGCCAACAATGCCCGGTACATTCAACGTGCCGCTGCGCATACCGCGCTCGTGGCCGCCGCCGTTGATCTGCTCCGAGATCTGGACCCGCGGGTTGCGACGACGCACATACAGCGCCCCCACACCCTTCGGCCCATAGATCTTATGCGCCGTCAGTGAGAGCACATCGATGTTGTCCTTCTGCACGTCCACCGGAATCTTGCCCACCGCCTGCACCGCATCGGTGTGGAACAGGATGCCCTTCGCGTGGCAGAGCTTGCCGATCTCGGCAATCGGCTGGATCACTCCGATCTCGTTGTTCGCGTACATGATCGTCACCAGAATGGTCTTGTCCGGACCCTCCGTCACCATCGCCTCTTCCAGCTCCTTCAGCGAAATCAGCCCATCCGGCTGCGGCTGCAGGTAGGTCACGCGGTAGCCCTGCTTCTCCAGCTTCTTGCAGGTGTCCAGAACCGCCTTGTGCTCCGTCGCCTGCGTGATGATGTGGTTGCCACGCTCGCGGTACATCTCCGCAATACCCTTGATCGCCAGGTTGTTGGACTCGGTCGCGCCGCTGGTGAAGATGATCTCCTTGGCCGTAGCGCCAATCAGCTTGGCCACCTGCTCCCGTGCCTTCTCTACCGCCTGCTCTGCCTCCCAGCCAAAGGCATGGTTGCGGCTGGCTGCGTTGCCAAATTTGGTGCCGAAATACGGCAGCATCACCTCCAGAACCCGAGGGTCCATTGGAGTGGTGGCATGGTTGTCCATGTAGATCGGCAGGTGTACGCCCTCTGGAAGCGGCGTGGCCGACTCAGTGACGACCACTCCGTTGTTGCTCATCTCATTGCTCATTGTCATCTGCTCCTGAACTTGTTATGGCTGTTGTGCCGTGCTGCGTTAAGTCGTTCCTGCTAAACCGCGATACTGACCAGACCGCCGCCCACCGGGGCGTCCGTTCCAGAGTGCTCGGCATCCACCGGCTCGATCAGATCCGAGATGCGGATACCGCTCAATAAATCCTTGATGCTGTCGTTCACCTTGCGTAGTGGTTCTTTGATGGTGCAATGCCCTGCCAGGTCGCATGTTCCGTGTATCGTGATGCAACTGGTGATAAAAAGTGGTCCGTCGATCGCCCGGATCACCTCAAACGCCGTAATCTCGCTCGACGGCCGCGCCAGCGCATAACCACCGTTGGTACCCGCATGCGATACCAGCAGACCTGCCTTCGCCAACGTCTGCAGAATCTTCGCCAGCAACTGAGGAGGAATGTGGTACGCCTCCGCAATGTCCTTCGCACTTTGCGCCTTGCCCTCGGCGTCGAACGCAGACTGCTCCGCCAGATACTTCAGAGCCATCAGTCCGTAGTCCGCTTTTTTGGTCAGGCGTAGCATGTGAGCGCAAATCCCAGGGAACGATCGAATCGAATGCCGACTCTTCCAGTCCTAGATAGTGTACTTCCAGAACGCAGGGCGCGCAACCGGACTTTGCCACGCATTTCACCACAAACGTACCGCGAATTTTGCTGCGTCAAAACGCCAAAGTGTGGCAAAGTGGATTGACAAGCACTCTGCGTACGGGCAGAATCCTTGTCAATACACTCCCCAAACCAATGACTCCCCCCTGCAAACATCCCATCGTCAAAGTTGTCGCCCGCGAGGACGATATCGAATTCGTTGAATGCCAAAACTGCGGCGAAGTATTTGATTCCATTGAGTATAACGACATGGCAATCGAAGAAGAAACAGCCGACGCCCCAGCCGAAGAATAGCTCCCCTTACACCGCTTGCGGATGCGCCGCATTGATGCGCCGAATCACAATCCACGCATACTGCGCCGCCGAAACTGGCGCCAGCACCGCAATCGCCCGCACCAATCCATCCCGCACCCCACCCAGAGGCACCGAAACAAAAACCCGCTCACACAACACCGCCGTCAACCCCAGAATCTGCGTCAAGGTATTGAGTTTCCCCAGCAAACTAGGCTGGAAGTCGCGCAAAACCCCGGTCGCAAACAGTAACGTCGCAATCAGGAGAATACCCAGATCGCGACTAAACACCAGCACCGTCACATACCGAGGCATCATCCCTACGTGGGTCAGAACCACGAACAGAGTGCTCAGCATCAGTTTGTCGGCGATGGGATCGAGATACAGCCCCAACGTGGTGCGCTGACTCAGCCAGCGCGCCAGCAGACCATCCAGTCCATCACTCAGGCCAGCCAGAATAAACAAGGCAAACGCAGCTTTAAAGTGCGCATCCAGAATCTCGATGACCAGAAATGGGATAATAAAGAGCCGCATCAGTGTGAGAATGTTAGGAGCGGCACGGAATTGGCTGAGGAATGGCACGGTTGCTCTTCCTGATCGTAAATGATCTCGGGCATCAACGTTTGCCCTCAGAGCCAATTGCGGTTAGACTGATATGACGCACGCAGGCGCGTAGCTCAGTTGGTTAGAGCGCTACCTTGACACGGTAGAGGTCAGCGGTTCGAATCCGCTCGTGCCTACCACTTCCGCGGCTTTGATTGAAGATCTTCTCGATCAGGCTTGAACTCCGGAAGTCCTCTGCGATTCGAGATTGGAGCATTTCGTCATGGCACAAAAATGTGATCTCTGCGGCAAAGGCCCGCAGTTCGGCAACAATATTTCGCACGCCCACAACACCACCCGCCGTCGTTGGAACGTGAACCTGCAGCCCGTAAAGGCCCAGGTAAACGGTGCCAGCAAGCGCATGCGCGTCTGCACCGGTTGCATCAAGACCGGCAAGATCGTCAAAGGCTAGGCTACACCCGGAAATTCAGCAATAAGAAACACCCCAACCGCGCCGAACATAGGTTCGAGCGGCTGGGGTCTTTCCTGTTTTTCATGACGACTCACGTAGTCAATTCAGTGAGATACGTCCTATTTTTGCGTAAAGTCCAGCGAAGCGCTGTTGATGCAGTAGCGCATGCCGGTGGGGCGGGGGCCATCGGGGAATACATGCCCCAGGTGGGCTCCACAGGTCGCACAGGTCACTTCTACCCGTCGCATACCCATCGTATTATCCTCGTGCGCCTGAATGGCTTCCGGGGAGACCGGCAGCCAGAAACTGGGCCAGCCACTACCTGACTCGAACTTCTTGTCGGAGGTGAAGAGCGGGGCCTGGCATCCGGCACAGTGGTAGATACCCTCTTCGTGGTTGCCAACCAAGGCGCCGGTGAAGGGGCGTTCGGTTCCCTTCTCGCGCATGATGTGGAACTGCTCGGGCGTGAGTAGCTGACGCCACTCTGCATCGGTTTTGTGGACTTTGGTGGCGGGGGTGCTGACGGTTTCGGCCATCGTGGTGGATCTCCTCATACTGGATTAGATGCCGGGGAACGAGCGGGGTTACTTTGGCCCGGGGTGACAGGTAAGTGCTTATCTACGTTAGTTTGGCGATGACTTCGATCTCTACCAAAGCATCTTTGGGCAGGGCGGCTACCGCGACGGTGGAGCGGGCGGGTGGAACGACGCCTTCGGGGGCGAGATAGCGGGCGTAGATCTCGTTCATGGCGGCAAAGTCGGCCATGGTCTTGAGGAATACGGTGGTTTTGACGACGTGGGCAAGGTCGAGGCCAGCCTCGGCGAGCACGGCTTTGAGATTTTCGAGGACCCGGGTGGTCTGTTCGGTGATGGTGCCGGGTACCATTTGGCCGGTGGCGGGGTCCAGGGCTACCTGGCCGGAGGTGTAGATGGTGTCGCCTACGCGGATGGCCTGGGAGTAGGGGCCGATGGCTGCGGGGGCTTGCGGCGTGGCGATGGCGGTTTTGTGGTTGGTAGTCATGGCGCCATTGTCTCCGCTGGAGGTGGGTGGAGGCAAACTGAAATGGTACCCCCTCTCCCCCTGTTTTACGTCAAAGTCTTCTATCTAAAGGCTTTAGGCTAGGACTTCTGCGTCAAAGTCTTCAAAACAAAGGGTTTACCCGCAAAGTCTTCGAATGAAATGACTTACGAATGATCGAGCGGTGGATGATCAGCTATGGCTGTGGCAACGATCAGGGGTTTGGCCAGCGACGTGCGTTTGCGGAAATTGGGTTTTGGTGGTATCGGGTGGTTGGTTGCGGGAGCGGTAGACGATTAATTGTTGACGAATTGGGTGAAGAAACATGCCTGAATGGACTATGGTGATGGGGTCTCAAAATCCGGTTTACTCCGGGTTGGGACGATCGATTTGACGCTGTGAGGAGGATTGCCATGGGATTACTGGATATGGTCGGCGCGCTGGCTGGTGAAGCAGCGCAAGGAGATAACGCTAAGGTGATGGGTGGATTGATTTCGGCTTTGGAGAGCCATCCGGAGGGGATTCAGGGAGTGATCAGCAGCTTTGCGCAGAATGGTCTGGGGGATCATGCGGCGGCGATGGCGAATGGCGAGATGCCGGCGGTGACCACGGACCAGGTGCAGCAGGGGTTGAGCGGGACGGGTTTGATTGAGAAAACTGCTGAAAATGCAGGCGTTTCGCCAGAAGTGGTGCAGGTTGCGTTGACGACGGTGCTGCCGTTGGTGATGGCTCACTTTGCGCAAAATGGAGGGGCTGATGGTGCCAGCGGGGTGGGTGGCATGGCTTCCGACCTGTTGAAGAAGTTCCTTTAGGGCGTTTGGCGTGTGGACATCGGGTGGACAGCTTGTGGAGTTTTTGTGGTCTGAACTGGTGTTTGAGACGCTGTACCTGACAGATGAATGCTGATGGGTTGTTTTAACGCGACAACGCCGAGAGGATGCTCCTCTCGGCGTTGCGGTTAAGTGTTGGTGGTGGACGGCTAGAAGCGCAGCTTACCGGCGAGTTGGATGATGCGTGCCGGGTAGGTGGTGGTGATCTCGCCGAACTGATTGCTGGTGATGGTGGTGTTGGGCGCCTGGAACTGGGTGATGTTGAACATGTTGAACATATCAGCGCGCAGCTCGAAGTTGACGGGGTGTTCTCCGCGGTTCAAGTTGGTGGCTTTGACGATAGACATGTCTACGTTGGTGAAGCCAGGGCCGTAGAAGCTATTACGGCGGAGGGTTCCGTAGCCGGTGAGGTTAGCAGTACTGAAGTTGGAGGGGTTGAAGTATGG
>DAICZO010000460.1 GCA_027311125.1 Acidobacteriaceae bacterium | reverse complement strand
CGTTCCGACGGGAGTGCGGATTTGAAGAGGGGGATGCGCTTCCAGTTGACGAGAACCCAGATGACTCCGGCGAAGGAGAGAGCATTGAGGAAGAATACTGAGCCTGCACCGGGGCCGGTGTGGGCGAAGGCGGCGACCATGAGTCCGCCGAGCGCGGGACCTACTGCGCGAGCGAGGTTGTTGGAGGCGGCGTTGAGGGAGACGGTTTCGGGGATGAGTTCGCGGGGGACGAGTTCGGGGACGATGGCCTGCCAGGCTGGATTGTTCATGGCGGAGCCGATGTTGAGCAGGAAGGTGAAGGCGAGCAGGGTCCAGGGCGAGATGTGTCCGAGGAAGGTGAGGACGGCGAGGATGGCGACGGAGACGAGCATCCAGGTTTGCCAGAAGATGAGGAGCTTGCGCCGGTCGAAGATGTCTGCGGTGGCTCCGGCGAGGAGGCCGAGGAGGAGTACGGGCAGGCTGGCGGCGGTCTGCATGAGGGCGATGAGCAAGGGGGAGGCGGTGAGGGAGGTCATCAGCCAGGTGCCGGCGGTATCCTGCATCCAGGTGCCGAGGTTGGAGACAGTGCTGGCGACCCAGCGATCACGGAAGAGCGGGATTCTGAGCGGCGCGAAGCCGGAGGCAGGAGCAGGCAAGGGTGCGGAGGGCGTGGCCGCGTTGATTTCTGTCTGGAGGGGAGTCTGAGACATGGTCTCCTATTAGTTTACGAGCTTTTTCGGTGGAGGCCTGGAGGGATAGAGTGCAAAGTATTGCGCTGGCTCGGAGAATGGGTGTAAGTGATCAGTAAAGCTGGTGACAAAGGGCTTGGATCGCGGCGGATGCTTGGATTTTTGGGAAATATGAGATTGCTATGGTGGGTTTTGGGTGTGCAGGGTAGAGAAAACCGGGGGCAAAAAGTGAAAAGAGTTCCGAGAAAATGGGTAAATTGTTTCCTATTGACCGAAATTTTGGCGATTTATAGCGTAATTTGGATGCAAAATGATGCAAGGGTTTGGCAAGCGGATTGCTATAGTAGTTGCAGATAAAGATAGAAACTCTTAGCTGAAGGACAACGTTATGCGCCGAACATTATTGATGCTTTTGCTGGTGTTTGTAGTTGCCACTTCGGCGACAGGCGTGAGCGCATCGACAGATTGCGAGCGCTGGATCGCGGCGTATAAGGCTGAGTTGGCGCATACGAAGGCAGTGAAGCGCATGCAGGCCGCCAAGATGCGGGCTCGGCACTATGCGAAGCGGAAGCTGGCGAAGTATGTTGCGAAGCCGAAGCCAGCAGGGCCAAAGTTGATTCGGACCCATGTGACTCGACCGCATTACACACCTGAACAGATTGAAGCGCGTTTCCGCGAGTTGTGCGGTGATTTGCCGCAAGAGGCATTGCCGGCTGGAAAGTCCCTGCCAGGGAAGGTATCTCCTGAGGACTATCAGCCCCCGCCGTCGGGCCCGGTAGAGTTGGCGAGTACCGATGGTCTCGGCCCGTTGGAGACGAATCCGCTGCCTCCGTACCTTGGTGGTGGTGGTGGGTCTCCGGGCGGCGGCGGCCCCCCGATGGGCGGTGCGCCGGTGTTTGGTGGCGGTGGCGGCGGAGGCGGAGTTCCTCCCAAGAGCACGCCTCCCTCTCCACCTTCTGGTCCTCCTATCGACGGACCACCACCTGTGACTGTGGTTCCTGAGCCGGATAGCGTGGTTCTGATGATTACCGGTCTGGTTGGTGCGGTGGGCGTGGCGAGACGCCGTATGAGGGTCTAGGCTGATTCGGCCGAGACGTTCAAGCATAGAGTGAAGAACACTGAAGCGCCGGGTGTGCAATGTCTGCTGATGAGCAGGTATTGCGTGCCCGGCGTTCTTCGTTGGCGTTAGTGGGCTTCGCCTGGATCAGGGGCTAAGAGGGCATTTAATCGGCTTCTGATAGCGCGGATGAGTTTGCTTACTGCGATGAGCATCACGAGCAGGAAGGTGAGAGCAGTTGTTGCCGCGAGGATGGGATGCTGGGTGGCAATCCACGTGAGGATGACGGCGAAGAGATCTTCGGTAGTGCTGAGGGCAATGTTCGACAACGGTTCGGGACTGGGGGTGACGGCTGCTCGGATCGCAGTTTTGGAGCTGTGGGCGATCAGCGCAATGGATGCACCGATGATCGTGGCCAGTATCTGCATCTGGGGTGATAGCTGGGCGCTGGCATGGTAGGCGAGCAGTGCGGCGATGGGTATGCGGACGAGAGTATGGATGGTGTTCCAAATCAGGTCGAAGCCAGGGATCTTGTCGGCTACGAACTCAACTGCGAAGAGGGTCGCGCAGGCAATGAGGACCCAGGTGTGTCCGAGCGACTCCAAGCCGGGCGGGAGGAGCGCCAGATGAAATCGAGTGAGGATTCCGAGGGTTAGTACGGTGGCGTATATGTTCAATCCGCCAGCGAAACTGGCCGCGATAATCAGTGCTGTGATGCTGGTGACGTTGAACATCATTTGGCTGGGATTCTACAGGGTTCGGGATGGTGTTGCGCCGGTGATGGAATCGGTTGGGGATAGATATAGGTCAGCTTAAAAAGGAAACCCACGCAGCGCGGTGGGGGCTGATGCGTGGGTATTCCAGTAAAGCAACGAAGTGGGTGGACTTCGTTATGACCGACTCAACCCGAAGGGAGTCTCGCCACTCCCTAAAGATAACCGTAAAGGTTGTGGGAGTCAAGCGGTTTGTTGGGCTGGCAGAGAGATTCCCAGGATGGGATTTGTGTTGGCTGGGAAGCGCGCTGGAGTGTTGGGTTGGAAGCCTCGCCTTGGGGATGAAGCTGGCTAAGATGAACATCGGAAATAAGTTGTGTTCCGAGGTGTTTGCCGGTAGAGGAGAGGTGATGCTCTGGACTACCGGCTGGAAGGGGTTGCGAGATTGAGGTGGACTTAGAGGCGACAGATGAGCAGTTCACGCTCGTAGATCATCTCTGGTGGCAGGTGGTCGTGCAGGGCGAGGAAGAGTTCTTCGTGGCCCATGACCTCCTTCTTCCATTGAACGCGGTCGACGGCCTGGAGGGTATTGAAGGCCTCCTTGGGGAAGTCGAGACCCTGCCACTGGATGTCCTCGTAGTGGGGGGTCCATCCGATGGGGGTTTCCTTGCCCTGGGCGCGTCCGCGGACGCGGTCTACGATCCATTTGAGTACGCGCATGTTGTCGGAGTAACCCGGCCAGAGGAACCTGCCCTGATCGTCTTTGCGGAACCAGTTGACGTGGAAGACGCGGGGTGTGGAGGAGAGGTTGCGCTGCATTTTGAGCCAGTGGCGGAAGTAGTCGCCCATGTGGTATCCGCAGAAGGGCAGCATGGCCATGGGATCGCGGCGGACGGTGCCTACGGGTGCGCCGGCGGCAGCAGTAGTCTCTGAACCCATGGTGGCACCGATGTAGACGCCAGCGGACCAGTTGAAGGCCTGATAGACGAGGGGCATGGTGGTGGGACGGCGGCCACCGAAGATGAAGGCTGAGATAGGCACGCCATTGGGATCTTCCCAGGCG
>DAICZO010000455.1 GCA_027311125.1 Acidobacteriaceae bacterium | reverse complement strand
TAGAGTTGGTTTGTCTTCGTCAAAGGGCCGGCTCGATCGAAGTCGAACCGCGTGCCTGCCAGACGTTTTCTGTGTGCCCGAGTTGTGCTGGCCGCTCGTCCAGAGTGCACAGCCGATACAGACGCAGGATCGCAGACCTTCCCTGGGAGGGCGTTCCGGTTGAGATCCTGCTGCAAGCTCGCAAGTTCTTTTGCGATCAAGAGCGGTGTTCGCGTCGCATCTTTACAGAGAAGCTGCCAGGAACCGTGGAGAGATATTCCCGCCGAAGTCGTCGGTCAAGTGAGGCGCTGAGCGCGATCACGATGTCGCTCGGCGGTCGAGCAGGTGCACGATTGGCCCGCAAGCTAGAGGGTGTTATGAAGTTGCGAGCTTGATGAGTCTGCTGGTCATGAGGATGGCGAAGGCGATGAAGTGTATTCCTTTGAGGGTTTGTGGGAGTCGTTCATAGTCTCTGGCGAGGCGTCTGAAGCGAGCGGCCCAGGCAAAGGAGCGTTCGACGACCCATCGGCGCGGCAGGAGCACGAAGCCACGTTTTGCCATGGGGTGCTTGACCACTTCGAGCCGTATGCCGTGCTGTTTTGCGGCATCGGCGGCATGTGGGCCGGTATAGCCCTGGTCGACATAGGCCAACTCCACCGTTCTGCCGGTGACTTGCTGGACCTGTTGGGCCAGCGGTGCGATCTGATCGCGGTCGCCCTGATCGGCCGGCGTCACGGTCAAGGCCAGCAGGTGCCCGAGTGTATCGACGGCGATGTGGACCTTGGATCCCTTGCGCCGCTTGGCCCCGTCGTAGCCTGCGCGCGCTCCGCTTTCGGGCGTCGACTGCAGTGTGCGACTGTCGATGCAGATCGCGCTCGGCTGGCCCTTGCGCCCCGCCCACTCGCGTGCAATCGACTGCACATCCGACACCAGCGCCTCGAAAACACCAGCATCCAGCCAGCGACGAAACTGCTGATACACCGCAGCCCAGGGAGGCAGATCGCCCGGAATCATGCGCCACGCGCAGCCACTGCGAGCCACATACCGCACCGCGTCGAACACGTCCCGTAACTCGTGCTCCCGCTGGCCTGCATCCTCGCGACACAGCAACAAATACGGCAACACGAACCACCACTCCTCCTCCGTCACATCGGACGGATACACCTTGCGAGTCTTGCCCATCCTTCCATCCTGAAGACAATACAGACACCAGCAAAGACTCTACTCAGGTGCAAAGTCCATAACACCCTCTAGAGCGCAGTCACCCGAACGCGAGATGGAATCGTCTGGAGCAAAGTCGTTTTCTTCCTTCTTTCCCTGTGTGTTTTTGGTGGGGGTTCAAGCCGCGACGGTGGCTTGCGTGGAAGGTTGGGGGAAGGGTATGAAGGGCTGACGGTTGCGCCACATGCTGTGCAGCAACACGGCCAGCTTGCGGGCCACGGCGACCACGGCGCGTTTTTTGCCTCGCTGGCCTCCGCTGGCGGCCAGGCCGAGCCCCCAGCGACGCAGCGCCGAGTCCGGCCCGAAGCGGCCCAGAATGTAGTGCGCCGCCTGCACCAGCAGGCTTCTCAGGCAGGTGTTGCCGGTCTTGGAGATGCCGTGCTGGGGGTTCTTGTCGCCCGACTGGCTCTGCCGCGGACGCAGACCGAGAAAGGCTCCTGCCTGACGGTTGTCCGGGATGATATCGGGCCGGTCGAGCGTGAGCACGTAACAGGCCGCGACGATGGGGCCTACGCCCGGCACGGTGCGCAGCAGCTTGATCTCGGGATGCTTGTCGCCCAGTGCCTCGACCTGACGGTCCATCCCGGCGATGGCAAGGTTGAGCTGGGCGATCTGCTCGACCAGCGGCGAAGCGGCGGGCTGGAGTGCGGCGGGGATCGCGGTGCGCATCTTGTCCGGAAAGGACGTGGGGGAGCAGGCTGCCAGCCGTCCTCCGGCGCTCTTGACCAGCCCGCGCAGCGCGTTGACCAGCCCGGTGCGAGCCCGCACGAGCGAACTGCGCGCGTGGATCAGGTTCAGATCCTGCTGGCGCTCCGGGCTGCGATGGCGGATGGGCGAGAGCAGCTTCGGGTCGCAGGCGGCGAAGCGTGCCAGCTTCTCGGCGTCGTTGCGGTCGTTCTTGCTCTCGCTGGAGGTGATGGCTCGGATCTTGCGCGGGTTGGCGACCAGAACCTCATGGCCGAAGCTCTCGAGCAAACGGCTGACCCAGGGTGAGTGAGTGCCGGCTTCGAGCGCAATCCTCATGCGAGGCTCGTTGGCAAACTGCTTGCGCAGGCTGCCTTCGGTGCTCTGCAGTCGGCCCTCTTCGACCAGTTCTCCGTCGCCGGTGAGAACGCAATAATGGCTGTAACGATCACCCAAATCCAGGCCCGCAATGCGCTCGGGCTTGCGGTTGGCGGTACGCGGCTGCTTCTTGATAAGCTGCTTCATGGCTGGTCTCCTTTTGCACCCTCGAGTGCGTACGGAAAGCCTAACTTCCTATGAGGCCAGCCGTCTCATCCCATCTGTTATGAACATGGGC
>DAICZO010000454.1 GCA_027311125.1 Acidobacteriaceae bacterium | reverse complement strand
AGCCTGGGCTTCGGGAGTCTGAGCGGCGGGGAGGATTGGGGAGGACGAGGTCTGGGCCGATAAGGCTGCGGTGAGGAGGAGTCCGGCGGCAAGGATGGTGCGGTGCAGGCTGGAAGTGAACATGCCAGTCAGCCTAACACCGCAGCGAGTGTGGGTGAATCATAAGGGCTGTGGCTACTGCTTGTCGTGGAAGAGGGAGTGGTTGAGTTCTGGCCAGAATTCTTTGAAGAGGAAGGTTACGGCGTCGATGCCGACGTTGGTGGCCCATTGCTGGCCGGTATTGGATAGGGTGCGCTCGGGGGAGGGGTAGTAGAGGTTGGAGATACCTGCGCCCATACCTGCGCCGACGACTTCGCCGGCGTTGAAGGTACGTTTGCCGGAGTCAGTGCGGGTGATGAAGACGCGGGAGAGAGAGTAGCCAGCGCGCTTGGCGAAGCCTCCGGACCCGAGGGTGTAGTAGCGGGTGTCTTCGTGGGCGATGGCGGGAACGATGAACTCTACCATGTAGTTCTCGATGGTTTGATCGACGTAGGAGTGCCAGTAGTAGCGTCCGTAGCCGGCGAGGCCCTGGTGGAACTCGGGTGTGGCGTTGCGGGCCTGCGACTCTGCGGCGATGATGCCGGGAAGGAGGAAAGCGGAGTAGTCGAAGCTATCCTGCGAGGTGGTGATGAACTTGTCTTTGACGGACTGGGGAGGGAGGATGGTTCCTGCGCTGACGGCTCGAAAGTTGGGAATGATGCCGAGGATGCGCTTGGTCTGCTGATTGACGTGGACGGTTCCGGATGGATCGGGGGCAGGCACTGTAGCGGCTTGGGGTGACGTTGTTTGCTGGGTGGCGGCGTCGGAGGAGGAGAAGCTGGAGGATTCGACCGGGGCATTCACAGCGGCGATGAGGACGCCGGGGGAGTCGGGCAGAGGTGCAGGAGCGGATTGCTGAGCGAACGCGGTGCAGGCAGAGAGCGCGAAAGACAGGGATAGGGTAAGGCGCCAGGAGTAGTGGGGAGTCTGCATGTGTTCCTATCGGAGTAATTGAAGTTACTGGAGATATAGACTCCTGCGAGGCGGGTTTCGATTCATCGGCGCGCGCAAAAGTAGAGGTAACCTGCTGTGGAAGAAAGAGATGGAAGGACTAATTCTTGTGTGCTTGTGAGGCAGGGTGATGTCTATTGGGTGCGACTGGGCAGTAAATGGTTGTGTGGGAAGGGGTAGCAGGGGTTCAGGATGCGGTGGCGTGGAAGCGCAGGCGGCTGTAATCGGCGAACCAGTTGCCTTCGGCATCGCGCAGGACGGGGCGCAGTAGGGCGACGGTTTCGGCGATGGCGTTGGCTCGGTCCTGGGGATGGAGGCGGTCGAGGACTCCGGTGCGGAAGGTGCTAAGCCAGGCTTCCATGCCGGCGGGCAGGGGAGTGGGACGGGGGATGAGTTCGATGGAGTTGACGGTAAAGCCGGCCTGCTGGAGGAGGCGGGTGTAGGTGGCAGGTGAGGGGAAGAAGGAGGCTGCGGCGGCCTCGGCGTCGATGTGGTAACGGGCAAGGGTGGTCTGGAGGGCGACGCGGATGGCGGCGATGTTGCCGTGGCCGCCCATCTCTGCGACGAAGCGGCCGGAGGGGCGAAGGGCGCGACGGATGGCGGCCAAGGCGGTGGGTTGACGGGTAGCGGGGATCCAGTGGAGGGCTGCGTTCGAGAAGACAGCGTCGAATCTGGCCTGGTAGGGAAGATCTTCGGCCCGGTGTTGGTCGATGATGAAGCCGCTGCGGATACTGCGGGTGCGGGCGGCGGCGACCATGGTGGGGGAAGAGTCGACCCCGGTGAGGATTGCTCCGGTGGCGGCGAGTGTTTCCGTAAGGACGCCGTCACCGCAACCGAGGTCGAGGATGCGCTCGCCGGGTTGGGGATTGAGGAGGGCGACGACGGATGAGGCGAGGTTGGCGACGAAGCGTCCGTTGGCTGCGTAGGCATCGGGGTTCCAGGTTTGGCCGTGGGGGGCTGGCGACGCGGCAGGCAGGATGGAATTTTGCTTCATAACTCTATTGTGCGCCTGACGGCGATGTGTGCAAGCTGAAAATTGAATGTTGGAGTGTTGTAGCGGAAGTGCGGCAAGGGGCGCATTGGGTAGTAGGATACGCAACATGCGACGACTTTTTGGATGTTTGCTGATGCTGGCCGGGTGCTGTCTGCCCGTGTCCTCTGCCTGGGGTTTTGAGACGCCGGAGCGGCACGAGTTTGTGGTGAAGAACTTCAAGACCGAGAGCGGAGTGGTGCTTCCAGAGGCGCGTGTGGTGTATGGCACGTACGGGCATCTGAATGCGGCACATGACAATGTGGTTCTGCTGCCCTCGCACTATATGGCGGAGTTGCACGGATACGAGTGGCTGATTGGGCCGGGCAAGGCATTGGATACGAGTAAGTTGTTTCTGGTGACATCGGAGCTGTTTGGGAACGGGCGGTCGTCTTCGCCGAGCAATACTCCGGAGCCGTTCCATGGGCCACGCTTTCCGGTAATGACGATTCGGGACAACGTGGAGGTGGTGCATCGGCTGCTTACCGAGGATTTGAAGGTGCAGCATGTGCAGGCGGTGATTGGGTTTTCCATGGGAGCGCAGCAGGCGTTTCAGTGGGCGGTGAGTTACCCGGACTATATGGATCGGATTGTGGCGACGTCGGGAACAGCGCGGTGCTGGCCGCATGGGATTGTGCGGCTGGAAGGTCAGATTGCCGCGATCACGGCGGATGGAACGTTCCAGGGTGGGGACTACAAGGAGGCGCCGAAGAAGGGGATTGAAGCCTTCGGCATGGTTTGGACGGGATGGCTGTACAGCCAGGAATGGTGGCGAGATGAGTTGTGGAAGACGACGGAAAAGAAGAAGGGTATGACGCTGCAGCAGGTGATGGATGGGTACCGGACGAATTTCATTCCGGGTGCGGATGCCAACAATCTGATACTGCAGTCGCGGACGTGGGAGTCGATGGATGTGGGGACGACGCCGGGCTTCAAGGGAGATACGAAGAAGGCACTGCGGTCGATCAAGGTACCGGTGTTGTACATGCCGTCGATGACGGATCTGTATTTTCCGGTGGGAGATGCGCGGTACGAGTCTCGGTTTATCCCGAAGGTGACGCTGCTGCCGATTCCTTCGTTGTGGGGGCATCCGGCGGGAGCCGGGGCGAGTCCGGCGGATGCGAAGTTCTTGAATGAGAACATCGCCGCGTTTCTGGCAGGGAAGGCGATTACCGGGGAGGCTGTGGCTGCGGAGTAAGCAGGAAAGCGGCGAGGTTCACTATACTGGGGCTTCGCCGCTGGATGGTTGGATGGCGAGAGATTTTGATGTAACGGGATTGTGAGGACAGACGTGACGACAAAGGTGGCGGTGGAGTTTGCGCAGGAGAACCAAGGGCGGTTTGTTGAGGAGTTGAAGGCGTTGTTGCGGATACCTTCGGTGTCGACTGCGCCGGAGCATGCTGGCGATGTGCGGCGAGCGGCTGAGTTTGTAGCGGCGGAGTTGAAGCGGATTGGGATGGAGAACGTCCGTCTGATTGAGACGGCGACGGCGGAGCGGCCCGGTGGGCATCCGCTGGTGTACGCGGATTGGCTGAAGGCTGGGCTGGGTGCGGACGGGAAGGCCAAGCCGACGGTGCTTTGCTACGGTCACTACGACGTACAGCCCGCGGAGCCACTGGACGAGTGGCTGTCGCCGCCGTTTGAACCGACGGAGCGCAATGGCAACCTGTATGCGCGGGGTGCGGTGGATGACAAGGGTCAGATGTGGATGCATGTGAAAGCGCTGGAGTCGCTGATGGTGGCCGTGGGCGGGACGCTGCCAGTGAACGTGCGGGTGATTGTGGAGGGTGAGGAAGAGGTCGGGGGCGAGGGGATTGCGCACTTTGTTCGAGCGCATGGGGAGCAGTTGCGGGCGGATGTCGCGCTGGTGAGCGATACCGAGATGTTTGCGCCGGACCTGCCGACGCTGTGCGTTGGGCTGCGGGGGATGATCTATACGGAGATTGAGGCGCGGGGAGCCAGGACGGATCTGCACTCCGGGATGTATGGCGGGGCGGCCCCGAATCCTTTTGTGGCGCTGGCGCAGGTGATTGCGCAGTTGAAGGATGCCGAGGGGAAGATTCTGATTCCGGGGTTTTATGACAAGGTGGCGAAGCCTACGGAGGCGGAGTTGAAGGCCTGGAAGGCGTTGCCGTTCGACGAGGAGCACTATCGCGAGACGGAGGTGGGTTCCGTGGCGCTGACCGGGGAGCCCGAATACAGCGTGCTGGAGCGGACATGGTCTCGACCTACGCTGGATGGGCATGGAATGCCGGGTTGGTTTATTGGCGCTGGGGCGAAGACGGTGATTCCGGCGAAGGCAGTTGCGAAGGTGAGTATGCGGTTGGTGCCGGATATGACTCCGGCGGAGGCCTTTGCGCAGTACAAAGCGTATGTGGAGTCGCTGACGCCGAAGGGGATTGTGCTGGAGGTGCGGATGATCCACTCGGGCGATCCGATTGTGGTGAGCACGGACAACGTATTTGTGAAGGCTGCCACGGATGCGATGCATACGGTGTTTGGCAAGGAGACGGTGTTTGTTCGGGGGGGCGGGTCGATTCCGATTGTGGGGGTCTTTGTGCGGGAGTTGAAGATTCCGACGGTGATGATGGGGTTTGGTCTGCCAGACGACAATCTGCATGCGCCGAATGAGAAGTT
>DAICZO010000450.1 GCA_027311125.1 Acidobacteriaceae bacterium | reverse complement strand
GGCCTGGTCGACCAGGGAGCGATCAATTTCTGCGGTTCCGATACGACTGGTGACAGGATCGGAGACGACGAAGCGGATGGATTTTGTTTTTTGGGGAACGCGCAGGGTGATGGAAAAGGTGTTTGCGGTTCGGGAGAGGGCGTCTGGATCCTGAGTTGGTGCGGTGAGGGTGAACGCCTCGGTCTTCGAGGAGAGTATCTCTCTTCTGCTGGAGAGGCTGCTGGCTTTGAACAGCAAGCTGGCGATGCTTTTGTCTTGGTCTGCGGGCTGCCAGGTGAGGTTTTTGGGGCTGAGGGTCAGCTTGAAGGTTCCCGTGTTGGTGTCGGGGTGGCGGCTGGTCACGCGGGCAGTGAGGCCGAGGGCGTCGAATGCGATGGCGGAGGACGCGGCGCGAGTAACGCTCAACAGGGCCTGCATCTGGGGTGGGATGACGGCGTTGTTGTCCGGGGCGAAGTAGCCGACTTTGGTGACGGCATGGAGTGCGGGGTTGCGGAGAGTGACGCGGATGCGTTTGAAGTGGCCGTCGAAGGCGTGCTTGTCGGAGGGGTTGTCCATGGGCGGCTGGTAGGTAAGGGTGTAGTAGTTTGAGCCGAGGGAGATGGAGGTTTTGATCTCTGCGTCGACGTCGTTGCGGTTGAAGAAGAGCTTGCCGCCGGTGGCGTTGACGAAGACACCGAAGTTGATGTCTCCGGCGAAGGGGTCGGAGTCGCCGGGATCGACTTCGGCAGACTGCTCGCTGAAGGTGATGGTGGGGTTATGGACGCTGAGCCAGGGGTAGATGACGAAGAGGCTCATGCGGGCGTCGACGAGCATGTTGGTGGTCTGGTGGACGAACTGGTTGAGCTGATCGACGACCTTTCCGACGAGTGCGGGGGTGTAGATGCTGGGGCCACCGTGGCCGATCCAGATGATGTTTTTTCTGCCGGGGATGCCGCTATTCTGGAGGGCGATTTCCTGCAGGGCGCTGATGGATTGCTCGAAGCGCTCGGGCCAGAAGGCGCCGTTCATCAACTTATAGGGGAGAGCGGATGGGAGGTGATCGACGGCGTAGAGCAGCTCCGCTTTGTTGCGGGTGTAGGCCTGGAGCAGTTCGAGGGATCGGTTGCCGACGAGGAGGACCTCGGCGGGTGCGGGGAGGAGATCGGGCTGGGTGGCGAGGTATTGGTGGACTTTGTAGCGGATGTAGCCCATCTGCTCGAAGGAGGAGTTGAGCTGGTCGAGGACGAAGATGGTGATGGGTGGCTGTCCGGACGGGGTGTCGGCGCTGCCGTGCGCATCGGGTGGCTGGAAGGAGAAGATGCGCTGGGGCTTCTTCTCTTCGGTGATGGAGAAGTCGTCCTGGGTGAGGCCGGAGGTGACGGGGTGATTCTTCTTGTCGAGTACGGTGACGTCCAGGTAGACGAGGCGAGAGGTGATCTGGATGGTGGGCGTCTGGTCGGAAGGCTGCTGGCTGGGGGGTGTGGCGGAGAGTGCGGAGAGCGGGGGGATGGAGGCGAGGCCGATGAGGAGTAGTGCAACGATTCGTACCCGGACTAATAAGACCCGGGCCGATACCAGCCGAACAGGCAGCAGATGCATGAAGGAAACCTCGACGGGATTTTACTCTCCGGATGGGGATATGTGTTGCAGCGAAGCTGGTTAGGTGGCGCAGGGTGAGAACTGGTTGGGGATTGGGCGGCGGCGTGGGGGTATTTCGTGGTTGATACTTGCGCACTGAATGGTCATTCATGTAGAACATCGCGTCACCGGATTTGTGTTGCGGCGCGTTGTCTACGCTGGGCGGCGAAGTTCCGGAGTGGCAGGGGAGTTGCGCTATGTTCACCGGAAAAGTACGAATGGAGTGGGTGCGGATCGTTACGGTGGCTCTGGTTTTGCTGGGGTTGGGTACGGCGGGGATGTGGGCGCAGAACATCTCTTCGGCGCAGTTGAGCGGGACGGTGCATGACCCGACAGGCGCGGTGATCCCGAATGTGGTGGTGACGGCGACGGATGTGACGAAGGGGTTCTCGCGGACGTCGACCAGCGATGGGCAAGGAAAGTATCAGTTGGTGTTGCTGCCTCCGGGGATGTATACAGTGACCGCGACGGCGCCGGGGTTCAACACGTTTGTGGCGAAGGACGTGGTGCTGACGACGGGGTTGCAGGCGGAGTTGCCGCTGACGCTGGTGGTGGGGAGCAGCGCGACGGTGACGGTGACTTCGGGCGCGGACGTGATCGATACGGAGCGGAGTTCGCAGTCGACGACCGTGGACCAGATGAAGATCGACAACCTGCCGACGAATGGGCGGAATTACATCAATTTCACGCTGACGAACTCGCAGATTGCGCGGGACGCGGCGCCGAGTGTGGGGGCGATTCCTACGTCGGGACTGAACTTGGGAGGAGAGCGGGCGCGGTCGAACTCGATCAACGTGGATGGCGCGGATGCGGGGGACTACATCTCTGGCGGGACGCGGGCGACGGTGTCGCAGGACGCGGTGCAGGAGTTCCAGATTATTACGAACGGGTTTGCGGCGGAGTATGGGCGGGCGTCGGGCGGCGTGGTGAATATTGTAACCAAGTCCGGCACAAATGCAACGCATGCGAGTGCGTTCGGGTTTTTGCGGAACCGGTATATCCAGGCGACGAACCCGTTCAGCAATGTGAATCAGCCAGCGTATACGCGGGTGCAGGCGGGCTTTACGGTGGGTGGCGCGTTGATTCCGGACAAGACGTTTTACTTTTTCTCGACGGAGATTACGCGGCGGCAGGAGACGGGTTTCTCGGTGATTGGCGCGAATGCGTTTGGGTTGAGCACGATTGATGTGAGCCGGTTTTATGGCGCTCCGACGGGTGCGCTGACGGTGCAGGGGACGCCTGAGCAGAAGGCGTTTCTGACGAATCCGGGGGTTCCGGCGAATACACCGGGGATTCAGCAGTACATTGCGCTGGTGGGCTCGGGATCGTCGCTGGCGACGACGGGGCAGAATCCGGGGTTTCTGCAGGGGACGCTGGGGCAGAGTAATTTTGCGACCTCGGGGCAGGCTACGCCGACTTCGTTTACTCCGCTGAACAGCTTGATTGGGAACTTTCCGATCGGGGAGAAGACGGAGATCTATTCGCTGCGGCTGGACCATAAGCTGACGAGCAAGCAGCAGGTGTTTGTGCGGGCGAGCGTGAGTCCGAGCTACATCACGGGTATTCAGGAGAGTGCGGCGAACCAGAACCTGGGGGAGAATTCGTTTTCGCGGACGGCGACACAACGGTTCCATGACTTTGATGTGATGGGGCAGCACACGCTGCTGGTAGGGACGAATACGGTGAATGAGTTGCGGATACAGTTTGCGCGGCATCCGATCAATTTTTCGCCGAGCAGTTCGCCGGGCGGCAGTGGCGTGGCGGTGAATATTCCCGGGTTTGCGTACTTTGGCAAGACGCCGTTCTCGGTGGTGGATCGGGTGGAAGACCAGTCGCAACTACAGGACAACGTGACGTATACGCATGGTGGGCATACGTGGAAGACGGGCATCGATCTGCGGTATATTCCGATCAATTTGAAGAAGGGCGAGTTGTACAGTGGGGGCGACTATACGTTCGCGGCGTTGAATGCGACTGATATCTCGTCGCAACTGGCAGGGCTGCCGGGGTTCTCTCCGATCCAGGCGTATGGGCTGGGGATTCCGCAGTCGTTTGCGCAGGGGATTGGGACGACGAGCTACAAGTATGACCTGAAGGTGCTGGGCGCGTTTTTGCAGGATAGCTGGCGGATTCATCGGGTGACGTTGAACTACGGGATTCGATATGACATTGAGGCGTTCCCGACGCAGGGCGCGTTGAATGCGAATACATATGCGGCGGAGCGGGCGTATGGGGTTCGCGAGGGGATACGGTTGCAGAGCAATAACTATGCGCCACGCGTGGGCGCGGCGTGGGACGTGCGCGGTAATGGCAAGACGGTGCTGCGGGCGAACTATGGATTGTTTTACTATCGTGCGCCGGGGAACCTGGAGGCGCAGTCGACGAGCTACAACTCGTACAAGGTGCCGCTGGTGATTTTGGCGGGAGGGTCGCCGTGCACGGGTGCGAGCACGATCAGTCCGCTGAATCTGAATGCGACGAATACGTTCCAGGGGTCGCTGGGGAATGCGAACTGTTTGCCGATGCCTAGTTTGAACTACCAGGCGAGCCAGCAGCGGTTCGACCCGACGAACTCGGCGTCGATTTTTGTGAATCAGAATTATCTGTCTTCGGGATTTCCGTTGGCGATTCTGCCTTCGGGTTTGCCTGCGGATTTGAACTACC
>DAICZO010000445.1 GCA_027311125.1 Acidobacteriaceae bacterium | reverse complement strand
GGTGCTGCGGGCGGGCGGGAGCCAGGCGTGATGGGGCTTCCAGTTGCAGGCGCCGACGTTTATTGCGGTGTTGGCGGCGGGGCTGTTCTTCTTTGCGTTGTCGCTGGCGGGACAGTTCGATCTGGGGCTTTCGTTGACGAGCGTGGGTGGTGATCTGGCGCAGAAGCAGGGCTATGCGGGCAGTTTCTTTACCGGGGTGCTGGCGACGATTGTGGCCACGCCTTGCACGGCTCCGCTGATGGGTGCTGCGATCGGGTTTGCGCTGGCCCAGCCTGCGGGAGTGACGTTTGCGGTATTTACGGCGCTGGGAATGGGATTAGCGACTCCGTATCTGCTGCTGAGTTTTCAGCCTTCTTGGACGCGGATTCTGCCGAGACCGGGTGCCTGGATGGAGGTGCTGAAGCAGGTGACGGCGGTGCCGCTGTTTGCGACGGTGATCTGGCTGGCTTGGGTGTACGGACGGCTGTTCACGGGGGGCGGCGCGGCGGCGAATGGTGCAGGTATCGACCATGTGGCTCGGCTGCTGCTGTGCTTCCTGCTGCTGGCAGTGGCGGGGTGGGGGCTGGGGCGTTGGCCGGCGCGCTGGCCGAGCGCAATCGTGGCGACGTTGATTGCCGTGCTGGCGCTGGCGACACCGCTGTACCAGCCGAAGGATACGACGCTGGTGTGGCAGCCTTATTCGCAGACCGCTCTGGACCAGGCGCGAGCGGCTGGGCATCCGGTGTTCATCGACTTTACGGCGGCATGGTGTTTGAGTTGCCAGTTCAATGAGCTGGCGGTGTTGAAGTCGAGCGAGGTGCAGAAGGAGTTCAGCGCGCGGAAGGTGACGCTGCTGAAGGCGGACTGGACGCAGTACGACGCGGAGATTACGAAGCAGCTGGCGGCGGTGAATCGCAGTGGTGTGCCGACGTATGTGATCTATCCGGGGAACCCTTCGTCTGCGGCGGATGTGCTGCCGGAGTTGTTGACGAAAGACCTGGTGCTGGCTGCGTTGGAGCGGGATACGAAGTAGTTGGGTAGAGGAGAGATCGGGGTGTGGGTCAGGCTTTTTTCTGTGACTTGATGCGGGCGATCTCTTCCATGCGTTGGGCGAGGAGTTTTTCGCGGCATTCGTTGGTGGGGTGGTAGTAGCGCTTGTGGGCGAGGCCGGTGGGGAGGCACTGCATGTCTGCGACGCGGCCTTCGAGATCGTGAGCGTACTGGTAGTCCTTGCCGTAGTCGAGTGACTTCATGAGCTTGGTGGGTGCGTTGCGGAGGTGGAGCGTGACGGGTTCGGCGGCGGTAGCCTCGACGTCGGCGCGGACGGCCGCGTAGGCGGTATAGACCGCGTTGGACTTGGGTGCGAGGGCGAGGTAGACGACTGCCTGGGCGAGGGCGAGGCCGCCTTCGGGCTGACCGAGGAAGTGCATGGCATCGCGAGCGGAGAGGCAGAGGTTGAGGGCTTCGGGCGCGGCGAGGCCGATGTCTTCGACGGCCATGCGGACGATGCGGCGGGCGACGTACATGGGGTCTTCGCCGGCCTCCAACATGCGTGCCAGCCAGTAGAGTGCGGCGTCGGGGTCGGAGTTGCGGACGCTTTTGTGGAGGGCGGAGATAATGTCGTAGTGCTGCTCGCCTTTTTTGTCGTAGAGGAGGACGCGGCGCTGCATGGCTTCGGCGGCGAGGGGTTTGGTGAGGGTGGTTTCGCCGCGTCCCTGGGCGAGTTTGGTGGCGACTTCGAGTGCGTTGAGTGCGTTACGGGCGTCGCCACTGGAGTAGGAGGCGATGGTCGCGAGCGCCTCGTCGGTGGCAGTGATGCCGGATTGGCCGAGGCCGCGTTGGGGGTCGTGGAGGGCGCGCTGGAGGAGAGCGACGATCTGGTCTTCGGTGAGGGCGATGAGAGTGTAGACGCGGCAACGGGAGAGGAGCGCGGCGTTGATTTCGAAGGAGGGGTTCTCGGTGGTGGCACCGATGAGGCGGATGGTGCCGCGCTCGACATAGGGGAGAAAGGCGTCCTGCTGGGCTTTGTTGAAGCGGTGGATTTCGTCGACGAAGAGGATGGTACGGGAGCCGAAGCCGGCGGCTTTTTCGGCGTCGATCATGACCTGCTTGATCTCCTTGATGCCGGAGAGGACGGCGGAGAACTCGATGAAGCTGGCCTGGGTGACGTGGGCGATGATCTTGGCGAGGGTGGTTTTACCGGTGCCTGGGGGGCCCCAGAAGATCATAGAGGTGGCGTCGTCGCCTTCGATGGCGAGGCGGAGGGGTTTGCCGGGAGCGAGCAGATGCTGCTGGCCCATGTACTCGTCGAGGGAGGCAGGGCGCATACGCTCGGCGAGTGGAGCCTGACGGTTGGGCGTGGAGGCAGGATTGGGGGTGGAGTCGAAGAGGCTCATTGGGGACTCTGGGCGGCTCGCTGGCGGGAGGCTTCGTAGAGGATGAGGGAGCCGGCGATGGCGGCGTTGAGGCTTTCGACGGGACCGGGGCAGGGGATGGTGATGCGGTGGTCGGCGATATCGAGCCAGTCGGGGGTGAGACCTGCGCCTTCGTTGCCGATGAGGATGGCACAGGGGGTGGTGAAGTCGGCCTGGTGGATGGGGATGTTGCCGTAGTCGTCGGTGCCGACGGCGGCCAGCAGGCGTATGCCGCGGGTTTTGAGCGCGAGAGCCTGGTCGAGGTCGGTGGCGACGACAGGCATGCGGAAGATGCTGCCGACGGAGGCGCGGAGGGCTTTCTGGTTCCAGGGATTGACGGTGCCATGGGTGGTGAGGAGGCCGGTGGCTCCGAAGGCCTCGGCAGAACGGACGAGGGTGCCGAGGTTTCCGGGATCTTGTAGGCCCGCGGCGAGGAGCAGGAGCGGTGTGTCGGTGAGGACGGCGTCGAGGGTGCGGACGGGAGGGACGATGAGCGCGGCGATCCCCTGAGGGGACTGAGTTTCGACGACGCTGCTGAAGACTTCGTCGGTGAGGATGAGGACTTCGACGGTGCGGGGGACGATGCGGGGGAGTTCGCGGCGCTCGCTGAGGAAGACGGTTTTGAGGACCATTCCGCTGCGGATGGCTTCGGCGATGAGGTGATCTCCCTCGATGGCGACCATGCCTCCGCTGAGGCGGGCGTGGCCGGCGAAGGCAGCACGAAGTTGTTTGACGCGAGTGTTTGCCCGGCTGGTGACGATGGGAGACGAGAGTCGGGGATCGAAAGCGGGCATAGGAAAATCTTACGCTGCGCAGGAGGATTGTGGCTGGCGGGAGGGGCTGCGTTGAGTGGTTCGGGGTGGTGTGCTATGGTGCGGAGTTGCAGGCGTTTGTAGAGCACTACGATTTTTGAACGTGGCACAGGAGCCCGATTTGACGGCCGAGACCCTCCGTATCCATCCCGATGAGCCAGAAGCAGAGCTGATCGATTTTGTCGTGAAGAGCCTGAACAGCGGGAACGTGGTGGCATTACCCACCGATACGTTCTACGGCCTGGCGGTGGATCCGGTGAATCTGCGGGCGGTGGAGCGGATCTACGAGATCAAGACGCGGTCGCGGCATAAGCCGTTGTCACTGCTGATCGGCGAGGTGGAGCAAGCGTATGAGATTGCGCGGTCGCTGGATACGGCGTTTGACCGATTGGCGGAGAAGTTCTGGCCTGGACCGTTGACGATCGTGGTGAAGGCGGGGAGCAAGCTGCCACTGCGGGTGACGGCGAATACCGGGAACGTCGCGCTGCGGGTGCCGGAGGCTGCGATCGCACGGGCGGTGGTGTCCAAGCTGGGCTTGCCGATTACTGCGACTTCTGCAAATCTGAGCGGGATGCCGGAGTGTACCTACGCGAACTGTGTGCGGGAGCAGTTGGGCGACCAGATACCGCTGATTGTGGATGGCGGCCCGACGGCGCGCACGACAGCGACGACGATTGTGGACCTTTCGGGGGGTGGAAACTCGTGGATGATTCTGCGCGAGGGAGCGATTCCAACGCATGAGATTGCGTTGGCTTTGCAGCGTGCTTAGTGGGATGACGGGTGGACTGAGGTCGTGTTTGCGCCGAGAGTCTCGCGGGGCGACGGGGCGTTGCCGTACACTCGAAGTTTGCAACCATGACTGCGACTGGCTCCAAACGACCTAGCACGAGACGTTCTTCTGGCAGCGGCCTGTTTCGTTGGCTGGTGGTGCTGGTGTTGGCCGGGATGTTGGGGTGGTTTGGGTGGCTGTATCAACAGATTGAGTCGGTGGCGCAGCAGGACGATGCGCAGCCTGCGGACGCGATTGCTGTGTTTGGTGCGGCGGAGTATTCGGGACGGCCTTCGCCGGTGTTTCATGCGCGGCTGGACCATGCGGTGGAGTTGTATCGGAAGCAGATTGCACCGGTTGTGATTACGCTGGGTGGTGGCAGTGATAAGGACTCCGGCAATACGGAGG
>DAICZO010000432.1 GCA_027311125.1 Acidobacteriaceae bacterium | reverse complement strand
TCTCCTGCCGAAGCGCAGGAGCCCTGCAGACGAATCTGGCGGGTCACTACTTTTTGCAGTGGCAGTGCCACCTCGCGAGCAATATTGCCGACCAGTGTTACCTTGCCGCCTTTGCGAACGCAGTCGATGGCCGCATCAACCGTCTCGCCGCGACCTACCGCCTCCAACACGAGATCGACGCCGCGTCCTGCGGTGAGCGCAACTATATCGCTCACTAACTGTTGGCCGGATTGCTCCAGCGTCTGGTCCGCACCGAGGTTGGCGGCTAGCTCCAGCCGGGTGGCATCAATATCCGCGACCAGGATACGAGAGCAGCCGGAAGCGCGCGCTGCCTGTAGCAGAAGCAGCCCGATCATTCCCGCACCGATGACCAGTACTGTCTCTCCACCCTGCAACTCGGATATGCGAACTGCATGTAGCGCAACGGCGACAGCCTCCAGCATCGCAGCCTGGACGAAGGACAAGCCGTCGGGCAGGCGATAGAGAATTCTCTCTGGTACGGCAACGTACTCGGCAAAGGCTCCGGAGCGGCGATACTCTCCACACGAGACCCCGACGACCTGCCGGTCATCGCAGAGATTGACCTCACCTCGACGACAGAACTCACATAGGCCGCAGTAGACCGTGGAGTCGAAGGTGACACGATCGCCCGGTTGGAAGCCGCGGACCTGATCCCCCACTGCGGCGACCACACCGGCGGCCTCGTGTCCCATGACGATGGGCGGAATGCGGCGCCCCGACGCGCCGTCGTATCCGTGGACATCGCTTCCGCAGATTCCACACGCGGCCACCTGAACCAGTACTTCGTCAGGGGCTACTTGCGGCAGCGCCAGTTCCGTCACTGCAAGTTGTTTGTATTCGGAGAGAAGTAGTGCCTTCATGATTGCCGTCGAACCTCGCACAGCAAGGGTATATCGTAGGCCGCACAACCGACTACGGCGGTAGTCAGCACCAATGGAAAAGGTGAGGACTACCGCCGGGGAATACTGCCTCCTGTTGGGTGGATCAAGGCCTAGCCAGCAATGTCAGGCTGCCATTGCCCGTCGTGCCAGTTGTAGCGCATCGGTCCAGAAGCTGGGCGATGCATGGATGGTTTCGACGACATCGCGGATCGATTCCACAATGTGGTCAAGCTGGGCGTCGGACACGGTAAGCGGCGGTGCCACCTTCAACACCATGAAGTTGTTCCCGCAGATCTGCGCCAGAATGTTCTTCTCTTTGAACAGCCGCATCACCAGAATCTGACCGAACAGACCAGCATGAATGGCCTTGAACGCCTCGAACGAGACGCGTGCCGCCAACGTGGTGGGCGGTTGAAACTCAATACCCGTCAGCATGCCTTCACCGCGAATCTCCTTCACCATCTGATATCCCGACAGTGCGGTTCGCAAACGCTCCCGAAGCTGATTGCCTTTGGCTTCTCCGCGCTCAATCAGGTGTTCGCGATCCAGCACTTCGATCGTCGAAAGGCCGGCACGCATCGCCAGGGAGTTTTCGCTGAAGGTTGAGGTGTGAATGAACGCTCTGCGCAAGGAGTGGAATACGGATTTGTAAATCGAATCGGTCATCAGCACGGCGGCGCATGGAACCAGACCGCCGCTGAGCGCCTTGGCCATCACGATCATGTCGGGCTCAACGCCGTAGCGCTGCGAGGCGAGAAACCTTCCCGTACGCCCCATGCCGGTCTGGACTTCGTCGAGCACAAAGAGGGCGTTGTATTGGCGACAAAGCTTTTGGACACCTTCGAGGTAGCCGGGTGGAGGAAGTACGATGCCGGCCTCGGCCTGGATGGGCTCCAGAACCACGGCTGCAATCTTGCGGGTTGCGAGCAGTTTTTCCAACGGCTTCAATTCGCCGAAGGGGACCTCGTGGGTGCCGCCCAGCATGGGGCCAAAGCTCTCCCGCCAGAAGTCGCTGCCCATCAGCGAAAGCGCTCCGCAGGTGAGACCGTGGAACGCGCCGGAAGCGTAGACAATGTCGGTCCTGCCGGTGTGGGCGCGGGCAAACTTGATAACCGTCTCAACACCCTCGCTACCAGAGCTGCAGAAGAACACTTTCGATACCTTGCCGCCAGCGTGTGCACACAGAGTTCTGGCCAGTGCACCAGCCTCTTCCACGACATTGCTCTGCAGCATGGCGGGGCTTTGTCGCTGTAGTTCGGCAACCAGTTCGGCGACGATGTACGGATGATTGTGGCCAACGTTGTGGACGCAGTAGCCAGAGAGACAATCCAGAATCGTACGCCCATCGGCGGTAAACAACTCTGCACCGCTGCAGTGGGTGTACTGCACATTCATCCCCAGCACGTCGAGCAGCCTGACCCAGATTGGATTGACGTGTTGCGCGTAGGACTGAGCGTCCTCGAGTTGGGTTGCTGCAGTTTGTTTGGTAGGTATCTCTAGTGCTGGTGCCGTTGCCATGGTTTCGATCGCTCGTCTCTGTCGTAGTTCAACCAGTCATAGCTCAACCTGGGATCAGAACAACGATTGTTCAGGAGTCAGGCGAGGTTTACTGTCTGTTTGACGTTACAGCATGGAAGACGTTGCCAACCCAGTGTTTCGGGCTACGTGTAACGGGTCCACCTCGCAGCATGTCCAAACAGCAGCTAAGTCAATGAAAATAAATGCTTAAATGTTGATACGTAAGCTACCATCGACTCAGATTGTGCATCACACCACAAATCCGGCAGATTGAGACGCTGCATGTTCTCGGATAACATGTGGCAACCGCTTGTTTTTCAGTTGTTTGATTATTGTGATGGCCATCACATACATTCCGGTTTCGTTGCAGGAGACTAAGTGGTGTCGGATGGTCAGGTTAGGATCAGGTCGACGTTGTACCGGCATGCGATCAAGCAATATCGCCCGTACTTTACCGTTTCGTAGCAGAGTTGTACCGGAATGCCAAGGAGTCGCTGTGCGGAAAACAATCCTAATTTTACCTGTTCTGTTTCTATTACTTGCCATAGGCGATGCCTACGCGGTCCCCAGTTTTGCCCGTCAGACGGGACTTTCATGCAATGTCTGTCATAGCAACCCACCCGAACTTACGGCGTTTGGACGCAACTTCAAGCTGAAGGGCTATGTGCTGACGGATATGACGGCGACGGACAAGGTGGGCAACAGCAAAGATCTGCTGCTCTCCAAATACATTCCGCTGTCCGCGATGGTGCTGCTCTCCGATACCGCTGCACAGACGAAGCAGCCCGCAACGCAAAACGGTACGGCTGGTTTTCCGCAGCAGCTAAGTCTCTTTCTCGCGGGAGGATTCGCTTCGCACTTTGGGGGAATGGCGCAGTTGACCTACACCCATCAGAACGACCACTTCAGCATGGATAATACCGATCTGCGCTATGCCAATCAGAAGACCCTCGCCGGACGCGACTGGATGTATGGCATCACGCTGAACAACAATCCCACGGTGGAAGATGTATGGAACAGCACCCCCGCCTGGGGCTTCCCCTGGATCTCGTCCAGCGCTGCCGTTGGTCCGATTGCAGCACCGGTGATCGGCAGTCTGGGAGGCGATGTCGCTGGAGTTGGAGCCTACAGCATGTGGAATGGGCACCTGTACACGGATGTCACGCTGTATCGATCAGAACACGCGGGTTCAGCCGTGCCGGTAACTGGTGTCGGCAGTTCGTATAACATCAGCGGCGTAGCACCCTACTGGCGTGCGGCCTGGCAGCAGACCATAGGCGACAACTACTTCGAGGTGGGAACCTACGGTATCGCCATGAACTCCTATCCGGGAGCCATCAGCGGCCCGCAGGATCATTACCGTGACCCCGCTGTCGACTTTCAATATGAGCATCCGTTCGGTCCCAATCTGCTGGATGTTCATGGAACGTACATTCACCAGTCAACGACCCTCGATGCGACGTCTGCCGCGGGTGGTTCAACCAACCTGAAGAACCATCTGAATACGTTCAAGCTCGACAGCACCTATCATTGGGCCAACAAGTACAGTGCAACGGGCGCGGTCTTTACCACCAGTGGCAACGCCGATGCGCTGCTCTATGCTCCTGCAGCAGTAAGCGGCAGCAACAACGGAAGCCCCAACAGTACCGGATATGTCGCCCAGTTTGGCTACTGGCCGGTACAGAATATCGACATCAACGTGGCCTACACCGGCTATACCAAATTCAACGGTGCCAGCACTAACTATGACGGCGCAAATCGCAACGCGTCCGACAACAACACGCTGTATATGGCCTTGTGGCTAAATTTCTAGGAGACAGTATGGGACACGGCCCTGGGCTGGACACGAACGAAACAAAAGAAAATGTGATCATCATCAACCGCCGCTCGTTCTTTGGCACGTTGCTTGGTATCGGTACGGCAGGCATGGGGGCTTTACTCGCTGTGCCGGTGTTGCGCTATGTGTTGTATCCGCTCTACACCAAGGCTGGCCTGGGAGAGTGGTCGGTGGTGGGTACGGTCGATGAGTTTTCCGATTTGGCCAAACCTATCCGTAAGACCATTGATTTTGCTCAGCGTGATGGCTGGCGCGAGGTAGTCTCGTCCCAGTCGGTGTATGTCACCAAAGCTGAGGACAATCAACTCAAGGTGATCTCGGCTATCTGTCCCCACCTGGGGTGCAGCGCCTCCTGGCAGAATGCGCAGAACGAGTTTGTCTGCCCTTGCCATGGTGGTCGCTTTGCAGCCGATGGTGCTCACGTCGCCGGGCCACCACCGCGTGGCCTCGACGCACTTCCGCATAAGGTGGAGAACGGAAAACTCATGGTCCACTTTAAATATTTTCGATCGAACGTTCCGAACCAAGAAGTGCTCGGCTAGGAGCCAATGTGAGCGAACCAGTGAAGCCCGAACTCTCCCAGAACAAAAGTGCGCCAGCCCGTCTGTATGGCTGGCTGGACCGACGAACCGGCATTGGCAGCCTGATGCATACCTCGCTGGATGAACCTATCCCGGGTGGTGCACGACTGGCCTATGTCTTCGGCTCAGGCCTGATCTTCATCTTCATCTCTCAGGTCATCACCGGTCTCTGCCTAGCGCTCTACTATGTGCCCTCGGCGGAGACGGCACACACCAGCGTTGCCTACATCACCAAGCAGGTGGCTGCGGGTGCCTTTCTGCGTAGCCTGCACTACTACGGCTCCAGTGCCATGATCGTGGTGCTGTTGCTGCACTTTCTACAGACATTTCTTTATGGATCCTTCAAGGGTCGAAGAGAACTGCTGTGGGCTTCGGGTGCGCTGCTGTCCTTTTTAGTACTCGCCATGGGCTTTACCGGATACCTGCTGCCATGGGACCAGAAAGCCTACTTCGCAACGGCCGTCGGCACCAACATTGTCGGAGAAGTGCCGCTGGTAGGGGAGTGGTTGACGCGCCTGCTGCGTGGCGGAGACACCCTTGGAACGCTGACTCTTTCGCGCTTTTATGTGGCTCACCTGTTTCTGATTCCAGGCGCAATCTTCCTGTTTATCGCCGTTCACATTGCGCTCTTTCGGAAGGCTGGCCCGGCTGGTCCTATCAATGAAGACCCCGTCCATCCTAAGCTTGCCCCGGAGGGTTTCTATCCCCGCCAGGTCATCATGGACATGGCCTTTGCCCTGCTGCTGATGATCGGTCTCGGCATTCTGGCCTTCTTTCATCCGGTAGAACTGGGCCCTGTTGCCAATCCTGCCGATACCCAGTTCCTACCCCGGCCGGAATGGTATTACCTTTCGATGTTTGAGTGGCTCAAGTTCTGGCAAGGCTCGATGGTTGTCTTCGCCATCGTGGTCATCCCTGGAATTCTGGCGCTCATGTTCTTCCTGATGCCGTTCCTCGATCGCAGTCTGGAACGTAGACCCTGGCGTCGACCGATCCCGCTGCTGGGCGTATCCATCGTGCTGCTTGGCATGGTCTACCTCGGCATGAAGAGCCACCGGGACGACGAGCGCGACCCAACCACCGCAGCCCAGATTGCCCGTCAGGATGCCCAGGAAGAGGCCTACAGCAAGGCTCCCTTTGAGCCTTATGTTGCCTCGCCGGGTGGTTCTGCCGGAGCAGTTGCGGCGGCCTCTGGCCCGGTCAACCCAGTCGTCGGTCAGGGCAAGGGAGTCTTCAGTGCGAACGGCTGTTCCGGTTGCCATGGAGAGACCGGTATGGGTACCCCCGCTGGACCCAGCCTGGTTGGAGTCACCAGTAAATATCCTGCCGAACAACTGACCGAGTGGCTGCACAACCCCAATCCCAAGATGCGTGCCGGCAATATGCCCGCCGTCGATCTCTCTCCCAGCGATATGTCCGCTTTGCTGAGCTATCTTGGCGTTCTAGGTACCAGTGCTGCAAACGTACCCGCGACCTACAATGCCGAGCAGCCAAAGTCTGCGGCGAATGGCAAGGAAGCACCGGTCGCGGCGAAGGCTGCGGAAGCTGCTCCACTCTCGGCCAAGGCCGCAGCTGGTCAGCAATTCTTCCAGAGCCACGCCTGCTTTGCCTGTCACGGTCAGGCTGGTATCGGCACCGCCCGCGTAGCGCCGATGGCTGGCTTGATTGCCAAACACTCGGATACCCAGATAGCGCAACTGCTACACAACCCCAGCGCGAAGATGCGTGCGGGTGGCATGGCCGCACTGGACGCGACTCCCGATCAGATTAGTTCAGTAGTGGCGTATCTGCGGTCGCTTACATCTGTTCCGGCAGGTCAGTCGCAGCAGGTAGCAGCGGCTGCCACTGCGGAAGCTCCTGTGGAACAGGTTGCCAACAACGCGGCTCCCGCACCGTCGGCTCCAAACGCGGCTTCTGCGCCTGTTGCCGGTGTCCATGCGGTTACTGCCAGTGCTCAGCCATTGCCAGGGCGCGCCGTCTTCGTCGCCAATGGTTGTGCTGCATGCCATGGCACAGTCGGGCAAGGCACTCACTTTGCTCCTGCGTTGATCGGCATCGACAAGAAGTTTTCGTCAACTCAACTCGCGGCAATGATCCATCACCCAACCAAGAAGATGCGTGATGGAGGCATGCCCTCGATTACGGTCTCCGACACTGAGATGCAGCAACTGGTTGCGTATCTCTCCAGCCTGGGTGCGACTCCTGCACCGCAGTCTGTTGCTACTAGCCAGGGTGCCGCACCGGCAGCTAATCAGGCAACGTCCGCTCCTGTCAGCGCGAGTCAAGTAGCTGCCATGACGCGAGCTGCAACCGAAGAGCTAAAAGCTCTTCCGCTGAGCCCCGAAGCCACGCTTGGAAAAGCAGTCTTCCAGAAGTACTCCTGCGAGACGTGTCACGGTGTCGGCGGTTTGCACGGAACGGTTGCTGCACCAGGATTGGCGGGAACCGCTTCCATCTTGCCCTCCGCTATGTTGGAAAATCTGTTGCGCCATCACAGCAAAAAGATGCAGCAGGGTGGAATGCCGCTGACCAACATGAATGCGCAGGACATGAAGGAGATCGTGGCCTACATCCGTTCGATGCCGATGCCCAAAGGCGGACAATAGAACGCACTGATGAGCGAGTGGCTGCAAGAGCAGTCACTCGCTTTTTCTACGATTGTAGATTCCTGCCCTTGCGTCCCCTTGCATTTTCCGATGCGATACTTTGCATCAGCCGCAAAATCGCTTGCACAGTCTGATCTGTGTCATGGTGCGCGCGCATTTGTCTTTCTAGCAATTTTTATCAGTAAAAACTGACGCCCACAGCCCTGATATCTGCTACGTTGTGGAAGTAGCCAATATCCCCAATATCCATGACGAAGACTGCCACAAAGCGCTACTATCCAACACCTGCTCTGGAAAAGGGTCTCGACATACTCGAGCTATTCGCCAGCACTCCGGAGGGGATGAGTGTGAGCGAGGCGGCACGGCGGTTGGATAGGACCGTGTCGGAGATCTTCCGCATGATCCTTTGTCTCGAGCAACGGGGCTATCTGGCTCAATCTCCCAATAAAGAGCGGTATCACCTGACGCTCCGCCTGTTCCGCCTGGCGCAGGAGCATCCGCCAACCAAGCGGTTGGTGACGGAGGCTTTGCCTGCAATGCACTGGCTGGCCCACGAACTTCGACAGTCCTGCCACCTCGGCGTGATCGACGGTGGGCACGTCGTCATTCTGGCCCAGGTTGATTCACCGGCCCCAACCGGGTTCTACGTCAAGGTAGGCTCCAAGGTAGATTTGATGCACGCTGCCACGGGTCATGTCATTCTGGCACATCTACCAGTCGAAGACCGTCAACGCATCATCGACGAGTGGCGCTTGGAGACAAAAAAACGTAAGCCATCCGATCTGGAGGATCACCTCGCCAAGATCCTCGTCCATGGCTATGAGCGCCGAGACAGTTACGAGATTGCGGGAGTCGTCAACGTCAGTTTTCCAATTCTCAACGTACAAGGACACGCCATCGCCGGACTTACCGTTCCCTACGTCAAACGTATGGAAGACACCGTAGGCGTTCGTGATGTAGTGAACAAACTGCGCATCGCAAGTCGCAAGCTGTCGGAAGCGATGGGTGCCCAACTAGCAGAGACGGTCACTCCGGTCCAGTAGGTCAGGTATCAGTAATCATCCTCTAAGGCCCACTACTCGCATTAATATTAACGCCTGATGCGGGAGTTGTTCTATGCTCCTGCTGCGTTCGAGCTTCTATAGTTTTTACTGTGAACAATGCGCCTTCTTCTGCCTGCGTCTTTGCTTCTAGTTGATAAGGCAAAAACTGCTTGGCAGCCCCTCTGTGGTTACCGCTACCGTGCTTGAGCCGCCATTCCGCTGGAGGGTGATCTCTGCACGTCCGTTATAGAGCTGCACCACCCGTGAGCCCCGCGTTGTGCCTTGATTGTCGATCAGCGTGGCTCTACAGGCGACGCTAAAGCGCACCTGACTTCGAGCCTCCAGGCACAACACGTTCTTCTCGTCGTACAGCTTTGCTTCGAGTGTTACGGTATCTTTCCCCTGTGTTGTGGCTCGACTCTTTTCCGTCAGAATCAGCTTGGCTGGGGCTCCCCATTTCTCTATCTGGTAGATAAATTCGATCTCATCGACAACCCTCTTGCCATGCTTGGTTGCAATTACCTTCAGGTGGTTTTTACCCGGTGCAAACACGTTGCTCCAGCGCAGACCGGCAGCAGGGAAGTCCTGGCTGTCGCGTTGCTTCACTCCTGCTGACTTGCCATTGATAAATAACTCGGCCTGCTCGCAATTGGAGTACACCTTAACCATCTTCATCTCGTCGGCGTCGCCCCAGCGGACAGGCCAGGTGTGTCCATAGATGTGGACCATTGGCTCGTCAGCCCAATACGATTGAAAGACAAAGTAGGACTCTTTCAGCGTCATGTCTCGCTGAATCACCCCTTTTTGATTAACGCGGGGTACCGGATTTTCAACGCGCAATGGCGTTGTAAAGTCCTTGAACACCCACTGGGCCGACCCGGTAAACCATGGCAGAGTCTCCTGCACCTTCAGATACCAATCAAATAGATTGCAGGCATAGGTCTCCGACCAATCGCCGTCCTTGGATACTCGTGACTGTCCACCCGACGGGAGATAGTCCAAACCACGTTCATCGCTTCCTCTGCCGGTCGCGATCTTTGCCACAACCTTGTCAGGATTTTCCGAGTGTCGTCCCGCATGACTGTCGGCGCCCCACTCGACGTGGATGAGACGCTTCACCCGCTCGCGCTCCGTCTCCAGCGACTTCTGATACTCCTGATACGTGCCCCGATACCAACCCGCCCAGATGGATGGCGAGTAGACGTCGGGTATGTCGCGGGCAAAGTCACACCTTCGGATGGTCGTCATTCGTGATGGATCCAGATCATGGGAGAGCGTGTTCAACTCCTGCATGAACTCGCGGATATTCTCAACGTTGGTCTCCGGATATTCGTTGGGCCAGTCGTCTTCATTGCCTAACCCCCACAGCACAACCGAGGGATGGTTGTAGTGCTGCCCAATCATATTGTGCAGCGTCCGCCGAGCCATCTCCTTGAACATCTCATTTCCCACACCACCGCGACACCACGGAATCTCTTCCCACACCAGAATGCCCAAACGGTCACAGTGCTCAAGCACGCGGCCCGACTGTTGATAATGAGCCAACCGAATAAAATTAGCTCCCATCTTCTTAATCAGGTGCATCTCCTGCGCCAGCAGGTCATCCGGCATCGCAGCGGCATATCCTGCATGATCCTCATGACGGTGGGTGCCACGCAGCAGCAGTCGCTCTCCGTTCAGCTTGAATGGGCCATGTTCTACGAACTCCGTGTGCCGCACGCCAAACTGCTCGTGCGTGACATACTCGCCATCCGCACCACTCAGGGTCACCCGACACTCGTACAGATGCGGCGTTGCTGGGCTCCAGGTCTCCGGTTTGGCAATGCGAAAGCTCACAATCTCGGTAGCCTCATCCCAGGGCTTCAGAGTATGCGTGGAATGATGCACCGCTTCGCCCCTCGCATTCAGCACCTGCACCGCAAGTTTCACTGCCTCCGTTGAGTGCGTAGGGTTGTACAGCGTCCCGACGATGGAGACCTCTACTGCACCCTTGGGAGAATCTTGTGTGGTCTGCACATGTACGGTCTCCAGTGAGATATTGGGGACATAGACCAGATGTACATGGCGGTACAGACCGCCGTAAATACTGAAGTCGCTCAGGTCCGACGGTATGCGGTCCAGATCGCGGGAGTTGTCGCACAACACTGCAATGGGCACACCTTCGGGTCGCTTCCCTGTGGTCGGGGCGGCGCTGGTCTCTGCCAACTCAAGAGAAGCAACTAGATCGGTTATGTCGAGAACGAACTCATCATAACCGCCGGTATGGACTCCAGCCAGTTTGTCCCCTACATACACACTGGTCGTCTGCCCGGCTCCTTCAAAATGCAGCAGCGTGCGTCCATTTTTGTAAGGATTTGCAGTCTTGACGTATGTTTTGTACCAGCCATTCCCGCGGTAGTAGGGCACATCCGGATCACACCCGTCGTAGGCATTGAAACAATGTGGCATCGTTACTGGCTCAAATACCGCAACTTCATCGCTGTTCCAAACCTCCCATGGCCCGCCCAGCGATCCCCGCAGAAACTCCCATCCTGTAGAGAGTCTGTGCCTGCTGTTACTTTGGCCGGTGCTTTGTCCCGCTTCTGTCATGGTCGCGATGGAGGCGCGCAGGAACGGCGAGGGAAGTATGGCTACCGCAGCAACGCTGGCACCTGACTTAATGAACTGGCGGCGAGAATGCATTGAAATGATGAGCTCCTGACGTGGTCGCCGATCAACAATTGCTTGGAAACAATCCTTGTGAATCCTCATCAATCATCTCTTGAGGAGCACGCAGGAAGATTTAGTTCATAGACTCTACAAAATCTCTTAGGTCAGTGATATAAAGACTCGTCTACTAAGATGTCAAGTAGGCCGGTGCCAGATGCAACGGCCTCTCTATAATTTCGCTTCGGCCGGAAAGAAAATCGAATGACTCCTCCTGCATCGCGGTTTACCTTTACTCAAAGACAAAGTGCCTCCAATAAGACACCCCGCCAGATCAATCGTAATCTGGTCTTTAATCTTATTCGTACCCGCCAGCCTATCTCGCGCGCAGATCTTGCTCGTGTCTCCGGTCTTCAGCGCAGCACCGTATCGCTGATAGTTGAGGATCTGATTCGCGACAAGTGGATTCTGGAAGGTTCGATCGGGCGTCTCCCCCGTGGGCGACGTCCTACGTTTTTGGAGTTGAATCACCATCGCGCTGTAGTTGCTGTGGATATACATCCTTCACAGACCACGGTTGCTGTGACCGACCTGGGAGGAAGGATCGTTGCGCAGAATCTGGTCCTGTTACCCAAGGAGCCAGCAAAGGCCATTCCGGCAATTATCGCCGGTGTCCGCAAACTGATTACTGCGAATGCGGACAAGACATTTGTTGGTATCGGTATCAGCCTGCCGGGCCGTACTGATCTCGGTTTACAGAAGCTGATCTTCGCCCCAAATCTCAACTGGCCAGTCCTCAGCTTCAAGCCACGAATCGAACGCGCCACAGGCCTGCGAGTCGAGATGGACAACGCAGCCAACGCATGTGCTTTGTCTGAGGTGTGGTTCGGCGACAGCGACGGCAACCACGATCTGGTCGTTGTCAACGTGTCCGAAGGCATAGGCTCCGGTATCTTTGCCAATGGACGCCTCTTGCGCGGTGAGAACGGAATGGCGGGTGAGTTCGGCCATATTCAGATTGACTCGAATGGTCCCCTGTGTGGTTGCGGAAATCGCGGTTGCTGGGAGACGGTTGCCTCCAATCGCGCGGCTCTTCGCTACTTTCAGGAGGCTGGTGGCAGTGCATCCGTACAGACCATGGAAGCTCTCATCAAACTGGCTCAGGCAGGCGAGGAGCATGCCGTCAAGGCACTGGAAACGATGTCAGTCTACCTTGGACGTGGCCTTCGTATGATTGCTTCCGCGCTTGCCCCTCGAGAGATTATCGTCGTCGGCGATATCACCTCTGCCTGGTACCGTTTCGGCCCGGTCGTGGAGGCTGAGTTTAAAATCAATTCGCTCTCCAAAGGTCCCAGGTTGAGGCCTTCGCTCGATGGCAATACCGCACGTCTTCGCAGCGCTGTTGCCCTCGTCATGAACGAAGGCTCCATCTAATTCAGATGGCACTGTCCATCCCTGTTGTCTGCGTTTTATCTTGTGATTAAAGCTCATCGGCCGATCTTAGTCGCCACCGGGTAAGCTCGCTCTAATCGACTTGTAGTGCAGTATCGACGTCGACCACCATAGAATTGCCTTCCACAATCATGGAATGGATCTTGAGAGACGTTAGCGTGAGTGAGTAGCCAGTCGTCTGTGCCGACTGCACCAATAACTTTCGCAGCAGGTCTGCCGCATTGACCTTCATCTGCGTCGGCAGCTTCCGGCTTAGGAAGGGAACCAAAAGAAAATTGAGTTCTTTCGATTCACTCAACCGCTCGATCCGCGCATCGCGGAATCCAATCGACTCGCCCTCGGCGTCAGGAATAAACGATACGTCGGCGTCCGTTGCCAACGAAATTCCCACGCAGCTTCCACGCAACGAAGTACCCAACTTCGATCGTGTGTGAACATGCACCACCACTCGATCCTGCACAAAGCTCACCTGAGGAGAGTCGGCATACACGTAGCAAGCCGTAGTCACATCACCGCGCATATAGTAGCGCCCGTTTGGTCCGTTGAACAGTTGTGCCCGTAGGGTTCGCTCCAGTGCTTGTGCCGATATCTTCAATTCAGCACCAAAAGCAGCTTGTACCAAGCCGAACAGCAGGCAAACTCCAAATAGGCTACGCGTCGACAATCGAAACATACTAATAAGCATAAGTCAGACGCTGCTTTCTGGATGCCTAATCAGCCAACCCGCACTATTAGCTTCCCAGTAGGCTGTTTGCCCGCGGAGTTAGCTGGGAAGCAGGTAGACCCTGATGCGCTTCTTGTCTTCAGACTGTTCCCGCCGTCTTCATCGTACGCAAACAGGGTTGCCCCTTCGCTTGGACAAAGGTGTCTCCACAGTTACAATTCGCACCAGAGGGGAAGATGACGAAATCAAGAAGGCAGTTTCTTCAGCACAGTTCTATGGGCATTCTGGCAGCAGTTGCTACGCGTGGAGAAGCCCAAACGTCGGCCAATCAGGCTCCGGACACCGCGACTCCCGGTGCGCCGCCTGCGTTTGGCACTTCGCCTGCTTTTGGCCCCGAGGTCTCCCCGGCAACCTTTGTTGAAGCTGAGAAACTCGTGAGCATCACACTGACTCCGGCAGAGCGCGCACAGGCCGCAGGTAACTGGCGTAACTCCCTCGCACCAGTGTATGAGCGCCGCACGGGTCCTAAAAAAGTAGCGATCGAGCCGACCGTTCCACCGTACTCGCGTTGGGATGCCGCCCTGCCCGGAGAGTTCAGTGGACCAATACAAGATCGCTTTGTCCGCAGCCACAGCCAACCCGCTCCGCTACCCACCAGCGACGAAGATATTGCATTTGCACCCGTAACCATGCTCTCGCAGTGGATCCAGCGCAAGCAGATCACCTCGGAACGTCTGACTCGCATTTACATTGACCGTCTAGAGAAGTTCAATCCCAAGCTGAACTGTGTGATCACGCTGACCCGCGATCTGGCCATGGCACAAGCCAAGCAGGCCGACGCCGAGATTGCGGCAGGGAAGTACCGCGGGCCGCTGCACGGAATTCCCTGGGGAGCCAAAGATCTCCTCGACACTGCTGGCATTCCCACCACTTACGGGGCCGAACCCTTTCGCGACCGTGTTCCAGGCAAGGATGCAACCGTAGTGCAGCGTCTCCACGATGCCGGCGCTGTTCTGGTTGCCAAGCTGAGTCTGGGGGCACTGGCACTGAACGACATCTGGTTTGGCGGACAGACCATGAACCCCTGGCTGCTGGAGGAGGGTTCCTCCGGTTCCAGCGCAGGTCCGGGTTCTGCCACGGCAGCCGGTCTGGTTGGCTTTTCCATCGGCAGCGAGACTGGCGGCAGCATCGTCAGCCCCAGTATGCGCTGTGGCGTAAACGGACTGCGTCCCACCTACGGACGAGTGCCTCGCACCGGAGCCATGACACTGTGCTGGTCGCTCGATAAACTCGGCCCCATGGCCCGCAGCGTAGAAGATACGCTGCTGGTGCTGAATGCCATTACCGGACCGGACGGTAAGGACCTCTCCAGTGTGCCATGCAAACTGGACTACGATGCTGCAACCTCGGTCAAAGGTTTGCGCGTCGGCTACTTCCCGCAGTGGATGAAGGAAAGTCCTGCCACGGACGTCGACCGCGCTGCACTGCAGATGGTCAAGCAACTCGGCATGGTTCCGGTTGAAGTTTCGCTGCCAGACTGGCCCTATGATTCACTCAACCTGATCCTCTTTGCCGAGGCGGCAGCGGCATTTGAAGAACTCACGCTTAGCCATAAGGTCGATCAACTCAAAGCGCAGGTCCCCGATGCATGGCCAAACCTCTTCCGACAGGCGCGCTTCCTCTCTGCCGTCGATTTTGTCCAGACTGATCGCCTTCGCCGTATGGTTGCCATGGAGATGGCGCGGATCTTTTCGCAGGTTGACTTGCTTCTCGTTCCGTCTTTGCGGGATGAGATGCTGACCTTGACGAACTTTACCGGGCACCCCTCGCTTACTATGCGCGCTGGTTTTGTCGAGGTCTCCGAAGCCCGTAGCGACTGGGCTCCAGACCCGGCTAAGCCACTGCCGAAGTTCTCCCCACCACGTCGCGTTCCACATGGAGTCACCTTCATCGGCCGCCTGTTCGATGAAGGTACTCTTGGCCGCGCAGGCCTTGCGATGGAATCCGCCCTGAACGTTGCTGGCGAACGCCCTGCAGGTTTTTAGTCCCCTGCAGGGAAGTTCCATCTAGTGAGCGTTTGCCGCTTTGGCCTCTCCAACAGTTGCGGCAGGCGCTGCTGTCTCGCTGCCTGGTTGCAATGCATCCAGAACACACTGGTACAGCCGATTCCTCATCTCCACCCGGTCGGAGGCTCGCGTCACATACCGGACCAGTACGTCGATCCCTGATCCACTCGGTCGAAGGTTCACCGCAGGAGCAGCGCTGTACTGGCTCAGTCCATGCTGCTTGATGTTGCGCTTCCACTCTTGCTCGGCCTGTTTGGCATCTGCCTCGGTCGCTTCTAAAACAGCTTTATGGATACGTTCTATGGTTGGATAGGTCTCGGTCGAGGTAGGGATACTCACCGTTATCTCATCCCACATCCATTGTCCAGCCGTGGAGAAATTAAAATATTGGCCGCTGATTGCGTATTTGTTGATGAATGTAACCCGCCGTCCAGTCGGGTGGCCTTTATCGGTCCAGTTGCCTGTTTCCATCACGGAAGTGCGAAACAGGCCAATCTCGGAGACCTCTCCATCCACGCCATTGATCTCGACAATGTCCCCAATGCGTATGCCGTTCTTGCCCATCAGAACGAACCACCCGAAGAACGCAAGAATAAAGTCCTGCATCACCACCGTGATACCAGCTGTCGCCAGACCTAAGATCGTCGGCATCTGTTGCGGAGTACCAAAGACAATCAGCAGAATCACGATGACTCCGACCAGTTGTACTGAAAGCTCCAGAATCTTCTGCAGGGTCTGCGTACGTCGACGGTCCAGTGTCGGACGCTCCAGTAAATGCCGAATCATCAGGTCGCACAAGGTCACCAGGATCAACGTAAATGCGATCATTGCCAGTGATTGCAGAATCAGGTGGAGTACGATGCGGTGCTGAACCAGCACCTGTGCCGACCAATTGGCATACACGCTTGCCAGTTGCTGCTGGGTCTGGAAGCGGTCGTTGTAGATGCTCAGCAGTTGATGCTGATCTGCCTTTTGCTTGATCTTTGCGAGTACCGAAGTTGCTGAGTCATTCTGTGAGGACTGCCCCCCGGTCCCCGAAGCATTGTTGCCCGCACTGGCTCCGGCGTTGGCCTGCAACTCCAAAGCATGGTGCTCCGCCATCAGCGCTGCACTGTCGGACTCCGCCTGTTGCTTAGCCAACTGGAGTAGTTGATAACGTGACCGCTGTGCCGACCAGGCCTCCAGACGATGAGCCAGCGTTCCGTAGCGCTTGGACGAAACGACCGCCATCTCCCCAGGCTGGCTGGCTTGGCTGTCATATTTCTTCATGGTAGCTTCATGGGCCGCCAACTCCTGCTGTATCGCGGTCCTCCGATCGCCCGAAGCTCTCGCCAGATCCTGCTCGGCATCATTCAGTTGGTCGGAGTCCAGTCCCAGTTGGGCCTTCGCGATGTCCACGTCGTCCGAGTTTGTACTCGTACCGTTGGCTGTATGGCTTGCCGCGGTTGCCTGCTGCAGCAGTGCCTGGTCACTCTTTACGGTCTGCTGCAGGTCGACAACCTTCTGTTTCAGGGCCATTGCCGCTGCAGTCAGTGGCTGAGATGAGGTGTCAGCCTGTCGCAACGCCGCAGCGAAGGCCTGATCAACCTCGTGATCTGCCAGACGTTCCGCTTCTCGAGCATGCTCTTTCTCCTCAGTGCTTACAGCAAGAGCAGCCAGAGCCTGTGCTGTCTGCCAGGGACGCAGGTCAACCAACGTCTGCTGACCAGAGGGTGTGCCGCTTATGCTTCCTCGTTGCAGAAAAGAAAGGTTGTTCATCGCATCGCGGGTCCTCCACGAGAACGCGACGCACAGTACTAGGATCACTGTGAGTGGAATCAAAACAAGACGATGAAACCGAGTGAACAGGCGATGGGAAGTGTTTGGCGTTGCGGTAGCTTCAGGAGCAGGGGGACGAGTTGCCATGCTCTATTCTTACAGGTTGATCACGCTTGCCTCAAGCGCGTAGCTCCTATCCTCGAAATCCGCAGCGGGAATCAAGCCAGGCTACACGCTCCGTGAAACCTACTATTCTCTCGTCAGGAGAGGTGCTCGTTCCGCCGTGTGATCTGGATAATCTTCCAGTTCAATACGATGAAACGAATCACCTGCCAAGGGATAAAGACCCGCAGCCAACGGGTCACCCTGGTTGGCTTGGTGGCGTAGGCGGAGGATTTCATATGCGGCTTTCCTGCGGTCCAGACAATTCGATCGCTCATCGTTACTCCGGGATCAGGGTCCAGCCAGGGAGCAGCCGAGCCTTGTACATAAATAGGTAGTGAAGCAACAGCTTAAGCCAATGCCCTGCAAGTCCAATTTCACCAACAGTGAAGTTTAGATCACGTCCGTACTCGGGGTAACGATCATAGTCCTGCACAATTGGAAATACCGTCATACTGGCTGCAGAGCCGTGCACCAGGTCGGCACCGGCCGAAGCAACACACGCTGCACCCAACTCCGACATGGACGCCATGTGTGGCGCACGTTCAACACCGCGAATTCTATCTGCGATAGTGTGTGCAACCGCTTTGCCGATCATTGCAGAAGGCATCCCCGTGCGGGGTGGTGCGGCAAAGATCGGAACGCCGGTGGCAGTGTAGTGTGGCTGCGAAATAGCGTGTGGCGGAGCGAATGCAATACCTGCCGCAAAGATATTGGAATACTCGGACGATTGGTAGCTTCGAGGCCAATCACTTGCCTTCCACTGGTCATACGGTTTCGCGGAATAGGCAGCATCCACGCGCATAAAGCCGCTCGGTGCAAACAGTCGCGACGAAATGTTGGTACCCATCTTGTCAAAGGCATCCAGGCCCACGCCAGAGAAGGGTGGCAGTAGCATGGCCATATCGAAAGGCAGTTCATACTCTTCGCCCGACAATGTCTGGTAAAAAATCCGAGATGGTTCAACCTTGGTTACATGCGAGCGAATAATCCACTCAATGCCTCGTTCTGCAAATAATGACTCCGTAAAAATATTTGTTGGAGTGATATATCCATTTCTACGAATATGGGCACCACCCATACCAAAGTCCCCCAACTCATATTCGTTCGATAGGTACACCACCTCTGCCTGCTCACGCACCTTGTGGCGGCGCAACTCAAACTCCAGGTTCACCACATATTCAAAGGCTGCCCCCTCACAGGTGCAGGTGCCATGGCCTGTTCCAACCACAAAGCGTCTTCGTGCTCCGCGCTTCATCGCTGCTACATGATCGAGAAAGGTATGAGCCGCTTCTTGAGCATGGTCCGCGGTACAAACGGACAGACTATTTCCACTAGGGCCCAGTCCCTCGGTCGCCGCAAAGTTCAGCTTGGGTCCTGTCGCATTGATCAGATAATCGTAGGTCAATAACTCCTGCGCCGCTGCGCCTTCAGCAAGGGTCGATTCAATCTTCACATGCGGTTGATCCAGCTTATCGCTGCCCTCTGGATACAAACTCAACGCCTTTGCCTGTTTAAAGATAATTCCATGACGTTTATAGATTTGTGCCAGCGGTATCAGCACATCGTTTGGCTGCATCCGTCCCAGACCCACCCAGATGTTGGAAGGTAGCCAGTTATAGTCGGGCTTCGGAGAGACAACCACGACTTCATCCTCAGCACGCAGCCATCTGCGAAGAAACGCAGCAGCCGTATGACCCGATACTCCTGCTCCAAGGACAACGACACGCGCCATGACAATTGCTCCCTTCCCGCCACAGACGCGCCATAAGCAATACGCAACAGCTAGGCATAACCTGAACTGACCCTTCGCATATCCTTATCCCTGCAACGTCTGACCTACGCAGATTGTTGAGCAGCAATAACAATCTACGACAACTATGGTCGTCTGGGAGTGGTGTTGGATGTGACGTATATCACAGCCTCGCAAGCGTTGCTAAGTCGCTCTCGAAGCATAGCCTTCGAGCCTGTTGTACCTTGTTCAGGTGGCATTGCCTTACGTGCTTGACTTATTGAAAGTCCATATTGGAATGGAGGAGGTAGAACCCCGATTTTATGTTACCCCTCAGTGCTATCAAAATCCGCTGCATGCTCGTGTTTGTGCTGCTCATGGTTCTCTCCATGTCCATGCCAGCCATGACGGCCCGTTCTGTCCCATCAGTACCTGCTGAGATCGCATCAACATCCTTCATCGTCACGTTAGACGGTATTCCGACGCCAGTCATGCACGCTGCAGTCAATACCTACTTCCTCAACTTCGACGCACACAAGCGAACCAGAGTCTCAGTCACAGCTTCTGCAGACAACTTCTGGTCAGCCGGGGTCGAAGTACAACCGTGGCGACTTGGAATTCGTCCTGTTCGCCAGGGCAACACCATCACGTTCGATCTCAACGGCCCGGCAAAGATCTCCATTTCACGGCCAGGAGACTACTTCGGCAATGCAGAGATGCTATTTCTGTTTGCGAACTCACCCGAGAAGAAGCCCCCATCGGCAGCACAAGTTGGCCTCCGCTACTACGGACCCGGCGTTCACCGCGAAAATATCGATGCCGCAAGTGGTGACCGCATCTACCTCGCGCCCGGTGCAGTCGTCTTTGGATCGCTCAACATCTGGGGCGTTCAGCATGTCAAAGTCTTCGGCACCGGCGTCATCGTATACGACGGACCACAGAATCCAGCCGACGATGATGGATGGATGCACAAACGCAACTGGCATTGCATCGTGATGGATCACGCGACCGATATCACGATTGAGGGCATCACCTGCGTGGTCCGCAGCAGAACCTGGCAGATACAGATGAAGGACTCGCGCCAGATTCTGTTCCAGAACATCAAGGTCATCGGCGCGAATGCAGGTAACGCCAACGCCGATGGTATGGACTGGCTGGGTGGTGGAGACACCGTGGTGCGCGACTCCTTTATCCGCGCCGCAGATGACATCTTCGCCATGCAGGGCAGTTGGGAGGGCTACGGACCCAAAGCCTTTGCAGTTCAGGGCAATCCGGTGACGAAGATCACCGTCGAAAACAGCGTTCTATCAACGAGCATCTCCAATGTCGTCCGTGCGGGATGGCCTTGGAAGAACTTTGAAGGCGGTCACTTCGTCATGCGCGATTCCGATGTGCTCCACGCAGGCATGGGCGGTTGCGGCATTCCATTCGCATTGATGGAGATATGGGCAGACCCTGAGGGCAGAGGACAGAGTAGTGGCTTCTACTTTGAGAATATCCGCCTGGAACACTGGTACTCGCTGGTTCAACTAAGGCAGCCTGTAGAAGGAGTCCGTGATGTTCGCTTTACCGATGTCGCATCTCTGGAACAACCTTCGCTCGTCCCATCCGTCTTAGCGGGAAGTATTCACAGTGTTACGCTCGATGGTGTACAGCTTGGCAGTGTGCTGGCACGAAGCAGCGCGGATATTCCCATAGAGCAACGCGACGGCGCTGACCAGCCAGTGTTCAGCACAACCGGACCGTCTCTTCACGTCACCTACCCCTCTGGCTTAATTAAGCCCGGAGATGAGCTTCGACTCGAAGCAACTCCAGACACCAGCAGCAACACACATGCACTGCGCTATCAATGGACCTTTGGCGACGGCACGCACGCAACGGGACGAATCGTGACGCACCGCTTCCCTGATGCCGCTGGAACCCTGCTCGATGGTTCAGGGCGATTTAGAGTCCTGCTTCACACCACCGATCCAGCCGGCCGAAACAACTGGATCGCCACGCCGATCATCGTCGCCGCTACAGCGAAGCCTGCGATCAATATTCAAAGCACCGTCAGCGGCCTTATCTACCGCTACTACGTCAGGGACCCAGCGCAAGTTACGCAGCCAGCCGATCTCGGCCGTATGGTAGCTGTCGGCGTTAGCACGGCATTCGATGTGTCCGCCATTCGCACCCGAGACCAGCAGTATGGTATCAACTTCTCAGGAATGATTGATGTTCCGACCACTGGGGGGTACACCTTCACCATGCTCGCCAATGAAGCTGCAAAAATTGTGATTGACGGAGATGTGCAAGGACAGGCCCCCACTCCATTCGCACAGGTGTGTGGACTCAACGGCAATGCCGTCCAAACAACAACACTCAGCGTGATGCTTACACGAGGCAAGCACCGCATCCAGGTGAGTGAGACCCACTCCGCTGGAGTAGACGGCTTCGGCCTCTGGTGGCAAGGCCCCGGCATCCTCCTTACCCAAGTGCCCTCAACAGCCTTGTCACACGAAGTGGATCAGCCGTAATCCTGCGACACTCCACTACACACACGAAACACAAAGCGGCAGCCTCTCAGCTATTTCGTAGTATGGTCCCACATCATGTCGATCTGCTCTTGCCGATGCTTCTCGAACTGCGCATTCTCACTCGGTGACATAAAGGATGCTCCCACAGGCCAGACGGAGAAATCCCGCAGCGCCATCCGCTTGGGTGTGCCATGCATGCTCACCAGTGCCTCTTCCAATTCAAGCAGTGCTCCACGCGACAGAGCCAGTTCGTGCTCGTTTGGCTGGTAGATCGTACCGACGGGGTAGTCCACAAACGGTGTACTGCTCTGTTCGATATGGTTGCCCAGAATGTGTGCGACGGGTTTGCCCTGAGTGAACTGGATTAGCCGCTCGGTACTTGCCTGGAAAGCAGGGAAGTCCGCAACGTACAGCCGCCCTGGATACAGACTGTCCCCTGCCAGCAATAGGGCAGTCTTGCGGTCATAGAGTGCCACACTGAGGTCACTGTGTCCCGGGATCGGAATCATATCGATCACCCGTCCTCCCAAATCAACATGACCGATATCGGTTGGCCAATGGGCCACTCCATAGAATCGCTTGGTCGCCTCCAACTCCGCAGGAATAAATGTGATCGGCATCGCTGAATCGTGAATCGACTGAACCTCAGCATCGCCAGCGACATGATCTTCATGCGGATGAGAGTGTACGACAATCAGCGGTATGCTCGTCCGGGAATTCCGCTGGAGCCACATCCGTACCGTCCGTTGCAGTGTAGGAGCCAGGTCTCCATGTCTCGATCCCGTATCCATGAGCAGTGCTTTATCGTTTCCGAAAAGCAGATAGATGAATGGCTTTTCAAAATCGGTACACCCAGACTGCCGCAACAGGAAGGTAGTCGGGTTGTACTCATGTACCTGCCACTCAGGTATCTCCATGCACTTGGCTCCCTCACTGTCCCAGTGCGCAGGAAGGACTCCACGAGCAATAGTCCCGCCGTCAGGCTGCGGAAGCTGTGCCACAACAGAATAAGTACAACCCAGTATCGCGACTGAAAGAAGAACTCCAAAGTTAGATAGCTTCAACATTTTCCCTCGATCAAGACGTCAAGTCAGAGCATACTCGCCAGCTACAAGTTTCAAAAAAACTGGCGCGTCCAGACTGCCACGCGCCAATCAAGTCAATCGGCCAACGGTCTAAAAGCCATAGCGCAGAGAGAACTGCATCCTTCTTGAATCAACCAGCGTCCGGCTATACACACCGAAACTCCCAGCACTGAAGGGGTTATTCTGCACACTCGCAGGATCAAAGCGAACTGCATTCGTTGTATTGAAGACATCCCACTGGAACTTCAGCGTCTGTCGCTCAAAAACTGGAAAGGTCTTTGCCAGGCTGGAGTCAATCGTAAAGTAGCCGTCTCCACGGAAGGCGTTTCGTTGTCCAGACTCACCTGCATACGGAGGACGAATGTTGGCCAAGGCCGTGGTCTGGCTCTTGAACGCATTTGGCTCTCCATTGATGATCTGGTGATGTCCAGAAGCGATCTTGCCAGTGACGACAGCAAAGCTCTGCACTGCCCAGTCTGTGCTCCAGCCTAGTCCGTCAACTGGCGAGAAGGGGAGTCCACTCGTCCAATGAGTCAAACCGGAAAGATCCCAACCACCGATCAATTTATTCACCAGCGGGCTGACGTTCGAGCCAAACATTGCACCTTGACCAAACGGCAACAGGTACCCCCAGTTTCCAGTGATTGCATGGCGAGTATCAAAGTCAGACACACCACGATTTCCTTTGATGTTCCATGCATTAATGATGCTGCTGAAGTTCTGACCCTTGTTATAGTCCGTGCGCTCAGAGTCTGAACCTAGATCGATCGACTTCGCCAGCACATAGTTGATATCGAACTGCAGGCCATGCGTTGCAGCATGATGCAGCGACAATTGCATAGAGTGATAGCTACTGGTTCCAACAGAAGACCAGGCATAGAGTGAAGCGTACTGCGAGTCGAAGAAGCGGTTAGTAGGTCCACCCGGCGTGCCATAGTAACCATTGTCCAGAGTGTAAAGAGGGTAGGTCTCATTTCCTACAGCAGCACTCCACAGATCGTTATAGATGTTCTGGGTCGCTGAGCGCCCATTGCCAGCAGCGTTGGGAAACATATTCTCGAAGTAAGGATTCGCAACGACAGAATCGGTTGGTGTTCCCGCTGCAGCCTGTTGCGACATGATCTGCGCTGCTTTGAAGTAGTCGGAGCCGCTCTTCATATCAATCAGATCCAGCGGTGTTGCCAAATCCAGGTTCTGTAGTAATCTACGGCCCAGTCTGCCTACATACGCCGTTTCCACTGTCCAGCTTTTGGCAAACTGCCGCTGAAACGAGAGATCAATGGCATGGGCGTACGGAGTCTTTACCTTGTTGTCTACAGTCCACGAGAGTGCGCTGATGTTACCTGGGGTAACGGGGAAGGAGGTAGCAGGTGCAACAGGTGGAATTATCTGCGTCGGTACTGCCGTGGTCGATGAGAACCGCGGCGCCTGATCAGGAGTCAGGTTAATAGGACTACGTACCTGGGACGAAAGGCCATAAGCACCGTTTGCGTCGAAGGTGTCCACGATCCCTTCGCCAAAGTGATCGTAGTACAACCCCCAACCACCACGGATTGAACTTGCTCCAGAGCCAAAGATCTTCCCCAGAAATCCAGGAAGGCGTGTCGGAGAGTAAGCAAACGCAAAGCGTGGAGCGATGTCCAGCTTATCCTTCGCCCACAGTCCAGCAGCGTTGTTCGCATGTCCTGCGGCTGCAAAAGATATCTCCGGCTGGTTCGTCAACCCCTTGTACATCGCTGCACCACGGGTCTGAAACCAGTCGTGCAAGCTGATCGTCGGTGCAACCTCCTGGCCGTTGATCTCATACGGTGTCTGAAGAATACTGTGACGGATTCCGTAAGTAATTGTTAGATCTCTTGTCACCTTCCAGCTATCCTGAAAGTAATACTCCAGTTCGTTAGACTTGTAGTTTCTTGTCAGCGGCCCGGCAGGGAGAGCTGACAGGCTGTTACCTGCTACTTTGTAGTTGAAGTACTCGGTCGCTACCGGAATCAGACCAGCGACGGCAGCAATGGCGTTACTATATGCGCTTCCAAACGACTGAGCGACATTAGGTATCCCCAGACTCGGGAAACCCGATGGATCCAGACTATTGCCCGTATTAGCGATGCTTCCTGCACCCAGATTGTAATAGTCAACCTGCGCGTTGTTATAGGCCGTCGCATTGCTCTGTCGGTTGTTGTGTATTAATCGATAATTAGCTCCCACCTGAAAAGTGTGCGCTTTTTTTGTCCAGCTAAGATCATCAATAAGGTTATGAACCGGCACGTTGACTACTAGATCATTCGTTGTTGCTGTCAGTGGATCGATATTGGCAAACGTGACGAAGTCGCCATGCAGCGCTCCACGCCGCGCAAAGCCTTGACGTATATATCCATACCTCAGATTGTTGACAAGACTGTCAGTAATCATCCATGTATGGCCAACTCCGATACCTCGTGAATTATCGAAGTTAGAACTGCTCGGCGTCCCGCCAGGATACTGGACTGCTCCCGTAGCATTATCACTTTGCAAATCGCCTCGTAAGAAAATGCGTTGCCGACTATTGATGTTGTAGTCAAACTTGACGATGTTTGTAATCAGCGACTGCGGATTGGGTGAAGAGAAGGTGTACGAACCAAAGTTATAGCCATCTCCCAAAAGGCTGCCGTTAGCCTGTGGAATCGTTGCAAAATACTTCAATGCTGCAGGATCAACACCGTTACCCAGCGGACAGGTCCCAAGTGAAGTACAGTTTGGATCCATCTGGCCAATGGTGGTTGGATTTAATGTAGTTGTTCCACCAGTTGCATTGACGTAGGTAACATAGCCTTGTCTAAGACCGGGATTTGCCGCAGTTCCAAGTGGAACCTCCCTGGTCTCTTGGACATTTTGGGCCTTCTTGTCCCCTTCGTAGCTGGCAAAGTAGAACAGCTTATCCTTGATAATGCTTCCACCGAGTGATACGCCATATGTGTTACGAATATATTTCCCAGGAATATTAGGCTGTCCATTCGCAATCTGCGCCTGCTTGATGAACCAATCATTGGACACCGTATTGGAGGGGCGATAATACTCGTACAAGCTGCCATGGAGTGTATTCGTGCCGCTCCGCGTCACAACAGAAATCTGCGCCCCGGAAGAACGACCGGAATCTGCATTGGAACTGGTCGTAACTACCCGAAACTCTTCGACTGAGTCGCGTGTAGGGCGCAGTACGCCCTCAAAAGCATAGCCCTGAGTCTGTGTATTATTGTCCAATCCGTCGAGCGTTACATTCCCCTGGTCAGAGCGAGCACCGTTTACCGCACCTGCACGGCTGTCGGAATCCATCGTCGCATTGCTCTGATCTCCTAGCGACAGGACGCCCGCCTGCAAAGCCAGAAGCGATAAAACGTTGTTGCCCTGAAAGGGAAGCGTTTGAATTTCAGCTTGGTTGAATGGGGTTCCGATGGTTGCATCGGTGGCATTCAACGCATTGGAATCTGCGGTAACGTCGACGGTCGTGTTATCACCGCCAATAGAAAGTGAGACATTTACAGTTGCAGGCTGATTCACGAGCAGTTGCACCTGAGTTGTCTGTTCACTAAACCCAGTTGCGCTTACTTTGATCTTGTATGCCCCGGGAGGAATCTGCTGGAAACTGTATTCTCCTTGCGCATTCGTCTTGTGCGTCTGAGTAAAGCCAATCGAGCTCTCGGTTACCGTAACATCGACTCCCCTCACAAGCGCACCCATCTTGTCAGTAACGACACCGCGAACGGATGTAGCTGCTGTCTGTGCAAGACATACTGAAAATAAGGACGAGAATAGTAGTAAAAGAATAGATCCGGTAGTACGACGCATAGGCGAAGCTCCATAGTTGAAGTCAAAGCAACTGGGATAGAAATGGCAAAACGGCTTAGAACGGAATGTTCCAAAGCAGACGGGTCTTGTTATGACGCAGGTTATCGATCAGCAGACACAAGACTGCGAAGACTTGTAATTAGCCGGGGAAACTACTCTATGGTTCGGTGTGTGTTGTAGTATGCGGGGTTAAAAATGAGAAATCAATCGAATGTGAATTGATCTATAGCGACGATAAGCTATGCCAATAGCTGCTACTTCTGTGGCTTTGTTCGACCAAGGTCGAAATACCAAATGCAGTGCAATAAGTGCCGAGTCGATAAAAAGCACAGAGCCACGATGTGCAATTTCCGCCTAAGCAGTTAGGCTGCTGGAATACATGAGACTCTTCCTTGGAATCGAGACGCGTGCAGTATAGGAGAGCTTAGCGTTACTGCTCGTCAGGGGACGGCCGAACACTACCGGTTGCAAAGGTGAAAAAAGAGTTGCCTGCTCGCGTCAGCGGTCGATCTTTGCGGCTAATAAGAGCGAGATCTCTCGTCAATTCAACATTCTCAATCGTCACAATCTTCAAAGTGCCTGCCTGTAACTCATCCAAAACGTTGATCTTCGGTAGAAAGCCAATCCCTAGCTCATTCAAGATCAACCGCTTCAGTAGTTCATTGGAGTCCAATTCCATCGCAATCTTCGGGATCAGCTTTTCTTTGGCAAAGAGTTCTTCGATCTGCTCGCGGCGTCGGCCCTGCTTCGGCAGAAGTAGTCGGTGCTGTGCCACAACATGGAGCGGTGCCTTCTCAAGGCCAGCTAAAGGATGGTTGGCAGAGACTACGAGTACAAAGGTGTCTTGGTGGATGAGTTCAATGTGCAGCCGAGCGTCCTTCAGTGGCAAGGAAACCACACCAAAATCAACTTCTCTATCGAGTACCAATTCAAGCGACTTCACTCGTTCTGCCCGCACAATGTTTAGAGCCACACGCGGATACTGCTTTCGAAACCTACTAAAGAAGACAGGAAGAACATACAGCGCGGTAGAGTCGTTCGCGCTCACACTCAGAGCTCCTCGCGGAGACCGCTCCAGGTCTGCCAACGTCATCATCATATGATTTAGACGCGAAAGGCAATCTTCGGCAAATGGCTCAAATACACGCCCTGCAGCGGTCAACGTCACTTTTCCGCCGCCCCTTTCCAGTAGGCGATATCCCAAATATGTCTCTAAAGATCGAATCTGTGCAGAGATCGATGGCTGGGTCACATGCAGCTTCTCTGCCGCACGCGAAAAGCTCTTTTGACGGTTGACTTCCAGAAATGTCTTGAGTTGGTCGATATCCATCGTGTCCCCTGCGAATAGGTATGCATGGCTATGTTTAGGGTCAGGTAGTCGTTGCGGCTGACATAAGGGTCAGCGCAGGTCAGCCACATGGAATGTACTTCTGTGTACTCAGGAAAACACAGACTGGCAAAAAGTCATAGAGAAAAACAATCCCTGAAATCAGAATTATCATCGTATGCAAATCTTCTACTCTGGCAATAGAAAGTATGTATCACTCATGTTCGGCACCGCCGAATTACGTTAATATCGAAATTAAACAATAGGCACTGATCGTTCTGTAGTAAGTCCTTCGAGGAGAGAGTCTCATGTATGGGCTCTCCTCCTGCCTTCTATCGGCTTCAATTACAGTTCATTGGAGAAGAGTATGGGTGTACACATCTGGCGAGGCCGTCTGACGCTTGTCGTTGCTGTAGCAGGGTGTGTCGGACTGGCTGCCTTTCCTACCATGTCCGCAATAGCTAAGACCATGATCTCTTCCGGTAGCGGGTATGGCAATCAATCGCAGACTGCGAAAGCCCAGAAATCAGCTTATGACTTCAGTCTCCCAGGTCCCAACGGTAAAGGTGTCCCAGTTTCCAACTACAAAGGAAAGATAATTCTGCTTGTTAACCTGGCACGGAAATCAAGCTACGCGAATCAGCTTCCTGCCTTGATAAAGCTGAACGACACCTATCACGACAAAGGCCTGATTGTACTTGGGATACCGTCAAATGATTTTGGAGCATCGGAGCCCGGGACAGAAGATGAAATCCAGAAGTACTACTCTGATGCCAAGGTCGATTTCCCTGTCATGGCACTGTCCAAGCTAGTCGGAGATGATCAAATACCGCTCTATCTATATTTGACCAAGGGTGAAGACGCACCTGGCGGCGGCCCGGTACATTGGAACTTCAGTAAATTCATACTAGACAAGAATGGTAAGGTGATCGCGCGGCTCGATCCTGCAGTTGCCCCTGATTCTCCAGAGATGATCTCAACAATTGAAGAGATTCTCGCCGGAACCTACAAGCCCAACAAAACTAAGTCGGCTGGTTCAGACAGGAAAGACCTTCCGCAGGAATAGCTAAGTAAAGTCGCGCCATCAGTTTCACTGATTCCAAATGCAGTCAGGTGATCATCCTTCCGTACCGGTCAGGGTTGCAAGGTACTGTCGCCAGCCGCCCAGGTGAGTGATCTCAATAGCATCTTCAACAGCACATGGCTCGACCAGAAAGCCCTTCACCAGGCTGCCATCGTCCAACTCAAGCGTCCCAATCGAGAGAGGCTGCGGAACCCCATCCACAAACGTTCCAACAGTATTTGCGGGCAACGACCAGACTTCAACATCAATACCTGGTCCAACATAGCCTGGTGTACGAACCAGCCCAGGCTTGGCAGGAATGGTATTCCTCAAAGCATAAAACCGATAGTCTGAAGAAGTTTTACAACGTCGGAGCAGCCGGCCTCCGCGCTGTGTAAGTTGCCAATTAAATGGTTGTCCAGACAGGTGAGCACCTACCACTGCCATCAGCAAGCAAGCATGAGGGACAGTGGGATTCCGAAGAACAGGCACCATCGATAGCTCACGTGAAGACCCCCCGAGATGTGTGGTCAGTGCACGGTGCAGCCTATCCGCCAACGGCAAAAGTCCCTGCTCTGAGAACGCACGTCCAATGATGCTGACGCCGAACGGCAGACCATCTGCACGTATCCCCGCAGGAACAGCGACCGCTGCAAGATCCAGTAGATTGACAAAATTCGTGTAGTAGCCGAGGTGGCTATTCCGCTCGATCGGTGACTCGTGGATCTGTTCAATCGTGTAGGTTCTAGGCGCGGTTGGTAGTACCAGCACGTCAATCGAATTCCAGGTGCTTGTCGTCGCCTGGCGAAATGCAGCCAGTTGATAGGCCGCTTCAAATGCATCAACTGCGCTGTATTTCGCCCCACCTGCGATGATGCTCGCGACAGTAGCATCCATATCCGTAACGTGGTCTTGTATAAACGTAGAGATAGCAGCGTAGCGTTCCGCCACCCACGGCCCCTTGTAGAGCAACTGAGCGGCGCCGAGAAACGGGGCCAGGTCAACAGCCACTGGCTCACCGCCCAACGTGACCAACGCATCGATAGTCGACTGGTAGAGTGACCCGTTGTACGGATCGCCAAAGAACTGTAGCTGCTCGCCGTATGGCACCCCAAATCGAAAGCTCTTCGCTCCAGACCATGGGGTCGCACCCGAACCCACACCAGCTTCACGAGAGTAGGGATCGTTCGCATCCAAGCCACTGACCACGCGCAGTACCATCGAGGCATCAAGCGCTGTCTCCGCAAAAATAGAAACGCAATCCAGCGTGCGACAGGCGGGGACCACGCCATGTGTACTCACCACTCCGCGTGTCGGCTTCAGTCCAATAATGTTGTTGAACATCGCCGGAACACGTCCGGAGCCTGCCGTATCCGTTCCCAGCGAAAACGTGACGCTCCCATTCGCAACGGCAACAGCAGAGCCAGCACTCGATCCACCAGAGATATATTCGGCATTGAACACGCTGGAGCAGGTCCCATAAGGCGTTCTCGTCCCCACCAGTCCGGTCGCAAACTGATCCATGTTCGTCTTCCCGATCAGGATTGCGCCAGCCGCTTCAAGCTTTGATACCACGGTCGCACTCTCCGCAGCCATGTACGAGTAAGCGGGGCAAGCGGCCGAGGTCACCATATCGGCCACGTCGATGTTGTCCTTCACCGCAAAGGGAATTCCATAAAGAGGCAGCGAAGCACTATCCGTCCGCATCAACGCTTCCGCACGAGCAACTGCTTGCTCGCGCGGCACCACCGATATCCACACAGGCCGAAGACCCTCGGTTGCAATCCTGTCGTATACGCTCTCGATTACTTCCTTCGGACTCAAATGTCCCGCGGTATAGGCTGCCTGCAGTGATGTGATGTCCATGTCACTCCTAATCGTTTCTGCGTTAGCTCCGTGCCATCCATGACCCCTATGTTGGGCGTACCGAGACAAGGAGTTGTCCGCCGCTAACCAACGCTCCAGGCGCGCAGTGCACCTCTTCCACTACGCCATCCACATGCGAAGCCACAACGATCTCCGTCTTCATGGCATCCAGCACGATGAGCTTCTGGCCATCCTTCACTACGTGGCCTTGCTCGACGGCAATCTGAAAGATGCTTGCGGTTACGGGCGATGAAATAGCCTCACAACCGTCTGCCACGGTTGCGCTTGCCACCTCTTCCAGAGCCTCGTCCTGCTCGGCTACCGTCAGTAGACCCGCGACTCGCCAGCGCTCGCGCTCTGCATGGAAGGCTTCCTTCTGATGCTTCTTGAACACCGCCGCCTCATCACGGATCGAGTCAAGAAACTTCTGGTACTCCGCCAGGTTGAATGTCGTTTCCTCGATGCGCAGTTCATATCGTCCATGCGGAAACAGTTCTCGCGCACGCAGCAGTTCGTCCGCGGTTATCGGATAAAACCGTATCTGATCGAAGAAGCGCAGCGACCACGGCGTGCCCTCAACGAAGGCTGTTGTAGACTTCCACGTGTTCCAGACCTGAATCGTCCGCCCGACCAGTTGATATCCACCCGGACCCTCCATGCCATATACACACATGTATGCGCCGCCAATACCGACAGCGTTCTCCGGTGTCCACGTCCGTGCCGGGTTGTACTTGGTCGTTACAAGGCGATGCCGCGGGTCAATCGGTGTCGCCACCGGGGCGCCAAGGTAGACATCGCCCAGTCCAAGCACCAGATAGCTTGCCTCGTGCACAATCCGATACACATCCTCAATCGAATCCAGCCCATTGATCCGCCGTATAAATTCAATATTCGAAGGACACCACGGAGCATCCGGTCTCACGGCCTGCATATACTTCTGCTGCGCAAGCTTCGCCTGCGGATCGTCCCAGGATAGCGGCAGATAAACAATGCGTGACGGAACCGTAATGTCCGTCAACTCCGGCATCGTTCGATCCATCTCATCGAGAACCTCGATCAGTTTCTGCCGAGGCATCACGCGGCTGTCATAGTGGATATGCAGTGACCGTACTCCAGGCGTAATGTCGATGATCCCCGGTAAACTTGCCGCACGCAGGTTCTGTTCCAGAATATGCACACGGAAACGCAGATTCAGATCCAGTTGCAACTCGCCGTACTCCACCAACAGATACTTGTCGCCATCGGCCCGAAATACCATCGCCTGCGGCCGGTCCGTATAGGCTGCGATCACTGCAGGCTCCGGCACGGATACCGTCGGCAGGGAAGGGGGTTCGCTTTTGAAGTCCTTCAGGAATAAATCCTGCGCAACTTCCATCGCCTCTGCCTCGGCCAACGTGACACGTCGAAACTGGATCAGATCGCCAGCCTTTAATTGTCCCAGCTTCCATAGCTCGGCCTGCACAATCGTCGCGGGACAAACAAAGCCACCAAGACTAGGCCCATCCGGACCAAGCAGAATCGGCATGTCTCCCGTAAAGTCGATCGTCCCAATCGCGTAGGCGTTATCGTGGATATTCGAGGGATGCAGGCCCGCCTCACCACCATCTGCTCGAGCCCACCGGGGCTTCGGCCCCATCAGGCGAACACCCGTGCGATCACTCTGATAGTGAACCTTCCAGTCGGTCGCAAACAGCATCTCAATGTCGTCTTCGGTGAAGAAATCCGGAGCCGTATGCGGTCCAAACAACACGCCGATCTCCCATCGCCTGCTCAGTGTTGGAACATACTCTGCCGGCAACACTGCTGGCTCGCGCAGTGCAATATCTGGCTCTCCGAGATGGACTACATCGCCAGCCCGCAAAGCCCGTCCAGCATGGCCGCCAAAACCACCCAGCATAAACGTACTGCGGCTACCCAGATACGGCTGCGTATCGATTCCGCCGCGCAAGGCCAGGTAGCTGCGAATGCCTTCCTTTGCCGCTGCTCCCAGCGACAACACACTGCCACGGGCCACCGGAATAGCGACCCATCTCTCCACCGGTTGGCCGTTCAGCTTCGCTCCCATGTCTGCCCCGGCTAAAGCGATCAGAGCATCCGCATGGAAGCGAATCCGACCGCCCATAGTTGCAAACTCAATCGCAGCCGTCCCCTCCGGATTTCCCACCAGTCCATTCGCTATCCGCAACGACTGATGGTCCATCGGCCCCGAAGGCGGTACACCCACGTTCCAGTATCCAATCCGTCCGGGATAATCCTGAATGGTCGTCTGTGTGCCGCCTTCCAGTACCTCAATTGCATTCCGAGAGAACGTAAATCGGCCTAGAAATGCAGTTGTAACATTTCCCGATACAAACTCCGGTGTCGCAGCAATCTTCCGCAAATAACGCAGGTTCGTCTCGGTGCCATCAATGGAACTCGCCGCCAGCGCCGCATCTAGCTTCAGCAGAGCTTCTTCACGATCTCTTCCTGTCACGATGATCTTGGCTATCATAGGATCGTAGTAAGGCGTAATGGTTGCTCCGGACTCAATCCACGTCTCCACGCGTGCCAACTCCGCACCCGGAAAGCGAACCAGCGTCAATTTGCCCGGCGACGGCTGAAAATTCTGTGCTGGGTCTTCGGCATACACTCGCGCCTCAATCGAAGCTCCTGTTCGCCTAATGTCGAATGAATCAAGCGGGGCCATCTCTCCCGCTGCTTGCAGCACCATCCATTCCACCAGGTCCACGCCCGTCACCTGCTCCGTCACGCCGTGTTCCACCTGTAGCCGGGTGTTCACTTCCAGAAAATAGAACTCGCCGCTGTCGTCGTCGTAGATAAACTCCACCGTGCCTGCCGACGCATAGTTCACCGCCTTACCCAGCAGAATCGCGGAGGCATACAACTGCTCCCGTGTCGTATCGGATAGTCCCGGAGCTGGTGTCTCTTCAAGCACCTTCTGGTGGCGTCGTTGTGCAGAGCAGTCCCGCTCCCCTAACGCGATCACACCACCCTTGCCGTCGCCAAATATCTGCACTTCAATATGTCGAGCCTGTGCAACATACTTCTCCAGATACACTCCGCTATCGCCAAAGTTTGCACGGCTTAATCGCAGTACCGAGTCATACGCATCAGTCAGTTGCTCCGCCGATAGACATACTCGCATCCCAATCCCGCCACCGCCGCCGGAGCTCTTCAGCATGACCGGATACTTCAGTTGTTCGGCCTGTATCAGCGCATCTTCCAAGTCCGTCAGCAGTCCAGTTCCCGGCAACAAGGGAACTCCGCATCGCTGCGCAGTCGCCCGCGCGGTATGCTTCAACGCGAACGCTTCAATGTGTTCTGGTTCAGGCCCGATAAATCGAATGCCGCGTGCAGCGCACTCCCGTGCAAACACTACATTCTCACTCAAAAATCCATACCCGGGATGGATCGCTTCCGCCCCCGTCTGTCTCGCTGCAGCAAAGATTGCTTCAAACGAGAGATAGCTTTGTGCCGCAGGTGCTGGCCCTATCAACACCGCCTCATCCGCATCGTAAACATGTAGCGAGTGGCTATCAGCCGTGGAATAAACCGCAACTGATCCAATTCCCATCCGTTGCAACGTCCGTTCAATCCGACAGGCAATGGCTCCGCGATTCGCAATCAATACTTTCTTAAACATCGTTCTCCTCGGCCGCATTCCAAATCAACACTTCTACTGGCGTGGGGTTGTATGCATTACATGGATTGTTGAGTTGCGGGCAGTTGGAGATCACCATCAATACATCCATCTCTGCACGTAGCTCCACATATTTCCCCGCATCGGAGACTCCGTCTTCGAACGTCAACTGTCCTGCCGGTGTCACAGGAACATTCATGAAGAAATTGATATTTGCCGTCAGATCCCGCTTGCCTAGCTCCTGCCCCGTCTTCATCGACCAGGTCAGCGCGCCCTTCAAGAAACTCTGCCTGCAAGCATGCATGTGTCGTTTGTCCAGCGCATAGCGAACCATGTTGCTCTCGGTCGAGCAAGCTCCCCCCAGCGTGTCATGGCGCCCACATGTATCGGCAACAATCGTCAGCAGCACATTGCGCTCGGTAGATATCAATCTGGTACCCGTCGTGAGATAGATATTCTGCTGCGTGCGAATCGTATCCTGCGCACTATACCGATCGGCATAGTCGTGAGCGTTGTAGAACAACGTATCCACCGCCTGGTTGCCTTCAAGGTCCACAATACGCACAAACTGTCCACGTAGAATCTCATAAACAAACGAATCCCCGGCACCAATGACAGCTCGAAATACGGCCTCTTCCTCAACTCGTGGGCTAGTCACTACGACTGCATCTGGCATCATCAGCACTCCTGTTTCTGAGCAAAGGTGTTAGAGGAAATACCGCTCCGTCAAGGTAAAGCCGCGCTCATTCTCGGCGCAGTATCGACGGCACACATCGTCACTGCCTGCCGCACCCACGCGTTTCAGGGTCAGCGTCACAGGAATCGATTGATACTCCAGATCCGGAT
>DAICZO010000430.1 GCA_027311125.1 Acidobacteriaceae bacterium | reverse complement strand
ACCCCAGAGCGTCCCGATCAATGGCGCACTCGACCCGAATTCCAAGATGACGTCCGGCTATGGCAATCAGGGCTTTATCCCTGTCGGCTCGCCAGTCACCTACACCATCTACTTTGAGAATCTGGCTACGGCCACGGCGGCAGCCCAGAAGGTTAGTGTGACGGATTCGCTCCCAGGCAATCTCGATTGGTCCACTGTGCAGCTCAACGACATCAGCTTCAACAACACCACGATCACGGTGCCGCAGACCACACAGACCTACACGGCTCAGGCCAGCGTCACCACTGATCCGAATCCGGTCCATGTCAACGCAGCCCTGAATCCTGCCACTGGCGTTCTCACCTGGACAATTCAGTCTGTTGATCCTACGACAGGTGGAGTTCCTGCAGACCCGCTGGCGGGCTTTCTGCCGCCCAATAACGCCGCCAATGCAGGTGCCGGATATGTGACATTCACCGTGATGCCCAAGCAAGGACTCGCAAATGGTACAGCGATCACCAACCAGGCCAGTATCGTCTTCGACGCCAACGCTGCCATTCAGACCAATATCGTCACCAACACGATGGACAGCTCTACGCCAACCAGCTCCGTCAGCCCGCTGCCGGCAACTGCCGCGGCCAACAGCCTCACTGTGAGTTGGTCAGGCAGCGACCCATCCGGATCAGGCATTGCCAGCTACAACATCTACGTAGCCATCGACGGCGGAACCTCCACGCTGTGGCTCTCCGGAACTACTCTAACCAGCTCCAGTTACTCCGTGTATCCAGGACACAGCTACTCCTTCTTCAGCCTGGCGACAAACAATGTTGGGGTCTCGCAAACGACGCCGGCAGGAGTGCAAACGATCGCAGTCACGTCTGTCCTCCCCACGGTGACCGTCACGCCTGCTGCACTGCAGATCTCGTCCGCTCAGCCGCTGTTGGTAAACGTTACGGTAACGAGTACGGGGTCTCCCACGGGAACTGTAATGCTCCACGGCGGTGCCTACACTTCCGCTGCCGCCACGCTCAGCGCAGGCAGTGCGTCCTTCACTGTTCCCGCGGGCGCTCTGACGAATGGAGCCAACACTCTAACAGCCACCTACACACCCGATGCAACAGCAGCGATCTTCTTTGCAACAGCAACAGGCACTGCCAACATAAACGTCGGCTCCAACCTTGCGGTCACGGTTTCTGCCTCAGGCAACGCTTTCAGCGTGGATGGAACAAACTACACGACGGCTCAGACCCTAAGCTGGGTGCCAGGCTCCAGCCATATTCTCGGCACAACTTCGCCGCAGACGGCGAATGGCATCCAACAGACCTTCTCCTCATGGTCTGATGGTGGAGCTATCAGCCACACCGTCACAGCCAACAGCACCGTCACAACCTACAGCGCTGCCTTCAGCACTGCTTATCTACTGACGACGTCTGTGTCCCCTACGGCTGCTGGCACCGTCTCTCCGGCAAGTGGTACGTACTATCCGGCGGCGACCACGGTCAACCTCTCTACTACACCCGCAGCCGGCTATACGTTCGTCAACTGGAGCGGCTCCGTTGCCAGTAGCTCCACACCATCCACAACGATCACCCTAAACGCTCCGCAGACCGTGACGGCTAACTACACTCTGACTCCAGTGCCTGCCGTTACGGTCGCACCTGTGGCACTCACGTTTACCTCGGTGGTGGGCGTCACAACTGCAGCTCAGATCATTACTCTGAACAACACGGGCAACGCCGTCCTTGCGATTTCCAATATTTCGATCACCGGTAACAACGCGACTGCTTTTGCCAAGACGACTAGCTGCGGCAGCAGTGTCGCAGCGGGGGCAAGCTGTACGATCAGTGTTACGTTTACACCTGCTGCCACAGGCAACCTGTCTGCCAGCCTGACCATCACGGACAACGCCTCCGGAAGCCCACAATCCGTGACTCTATCGGGAGCCGGGACTGCAGCTCCAACCTTCTCGATAAGCGCCACTCCTGCTTCCCAGTCGGTCAATCCGGGTGCAGTGGCAACTTTCAACATCAACGTCACACCACGAGGAGGGACGTTCTCCTCTGCTGTTACCCTAACCGTAACAGGACTACCGACCGGAGCTACAGCACTGTTTACACCTTCGACAGTTACACCAGGAGCAACTGGAGTGACGTCCGTCCTCACAATCCAGACTGCTCCGGGCCTGGCCGGATTACATACAACCGGCTGGTTTACTGACGCACCTGCTTATGCGGCGCTCGGATTCCTATTCCTCAGTACTCTCGGAAGACGTAAGCGCTGGATCGGTAGCATGCTCGCATTGTTCGTACTTGCGGTTATAACTGTAGTCAGTGGCTGTAGCAGCGGGTCGCATAGTTCCACGTCTATCATCACCATCAATGGAACTAGCGGCACTACAAGCCAAACAACAACAGTGAGTCTGACCACAAACTAGCAATAACACCTTGGAACTAAGGTTGACGGCGCACAGCTAAGATCATCGTTTAGTGTGCGTCGATTAACTAGATGTGTTGCGGTCGCCCCTGAATTTGATTGAGCTGATCCGATTCTGACAGCATCGATCTCCTAATTGTTGTAGTCCGCAGGAACAGGAAGTCCTGATCACGCATGGACGATATTCCGGCTTGGAGTGCCCGGCTTGAAATATTCCAGTGGAAGAGAGAGACCCAGGACACGGAGAGAGATGGGACGAGGCAAGAGGTACCAGCCTGAGCAGGTGGTGAATCTATTGCAACAGCTAGAAGTGGCCGCAGCGAACGGCAAGACGACAGCTTTGGCGTGTAAAGAAGCCGGGGTCGTGAAGCAGACCTACTCCGTTGGCCTAAGGAGTACGGCGGGCTACAAATGGACCAAGCGAAACGGTTGATCGGATGATGTTTACGTGTCCGCCTGCCTCTGTCAACCGCATCACGATCAACCTTGCGTGAGGCTGTGGGATGCTGAGGAGCCTCCCTACTAGAGGTTGCGAGGGCTTTTTATTTGCAGTAGCTAAGGAGTGGATAAGTGCAGCTTATTGGGACCGTCTTGCTGGCTTAGTTCTCGGTTTTTGTTGGGAGACCTGCTCGATCTCGCCTGCAGGTTGGATCGTCCGTGTTGTGCAGGCGCTAAAGACCGGGCAGTCCGGCCGTATATATCAGTGTCAATGTTTGAGACTGGACTATGAGCAGTTGAAGATGACGAAGGGTTCGCAGTGTGACACTGAACAGATTTTCAGTTTTCTGTTGATTGAGGGTGGAGTGGCGCATGGGTAGTCGACAGCGGTGGCGTGCCGGGCATTTCTAGCGTGATGTAGTCGTACATGACGTAGGCGTTGTCGGGCTTGTAGTTGGTTTCGGTGAGTTCTATGGTGTTGCTACCGGGGTGCAGGCGTGACATCGGCACTGGGATGTTCTTGACGGAGTACTTGTCGTGGGAACCTTGGCGGAGGAGTGAGTTTGCCTCTTCGATCTCAGGAGCGATGGAGCCGATGTCTTTGCCGTTGACCCTGATCTGAACGCCTGCGCGATGGCCGGCACCGGCGAAGGCGATTACGAGGTTTGCGTTGTCCCGCTTGGGAAGGTCCGCAGGCAGGTTAAACTTGATCTGCCAAGGCCAGGGCTCGGGGTTTTTGCCAGCCGGGTGGTAGCCGGACTGCGCGTAGTTCCAGTCTTTGGCGGGATCACTGACACCGACGGTATACACGAGCGGATTGGGGAACTCTAGAGGGAAGCCCTTGTAGAGGTAAGGCATAAAGTAGTCCTTGCCGTGGTGGAACTCGGTGGTGTCACGGTTGGGGATACCGATCTCGAAAGCGAGCCAGTTGCCAGCGCGGGGGACATTCCAGGTGATGTTGCCGAGGTGGGTGACGTTAGCGGAAGTTACAGTGACTCCGTCCTGCTTGTATACGCCGGTTTCGCCGTCAACGAAGGCATAGAGGGTGTAGGTGCCGGGGCGAGCGTCCGCGACGTTGAAGGATCCGTCCGGGTTGACACGCGACCAGTATTGGTAGTTTTTGGTCTCAGACTGGAAGTCGAGACCTGGGGGTGGTTGGGTGAGGCCGATCCAGGCCCCGGCACCGGTCTGGGAGGGCTTCAGTTTGTCGGCCACGAGGAACTTGCCGGAGGCGCAGCCACGCTCGGCGGCACTGGGGTACTCCGGTATCTTGGTGAGCCAGGCGTAGGGCCATGCTGCGCGCTCGGTGGCAGCTTGCTGCTGTGCATCGTGCCAGAGGGTGTCGCCGTCGCCGCCTGCATTGAGGTAGAGCAGGAACGGGCCGAAGATCTTCGACCACTGCTCGCCGGCAGCGACGGAGATGCCGGTGTCGCCATAGTGGTTGCGACCGAAGTGGTTGGTCATGCCACCAGCGATGGCGGTGAGGTCCTGCTTGCGGGGGCCGTCGTTGTAGTACTCGTAGGAGCCGAGGACAGTCCATGCGCCGAGTTGGTGGACGTTGGAGGCGAAGCCGAATGTGCCGATATCTTCGTAGGTCGCGTTGTAGGTGTATTTGCTCTCGCCCTGTTTGGCCCAGGGGCCGGAGCGCATATAGGAGATCTCTTTGATGGGGGTGTGGATCTCCTGGTAGTACTCGGCGGGGGTGGGGTAGACCCAGTGGCGGCGCTGATCGACGTAGATATTTTCAAGGAGAAAGGTCTTCCCGATCTGGGGCGTCTGCCAGACGATGCGCCACTCGCCGACGCTGGTGGCCGGGTAGTTGGCGGGGTGGGAGAGGATTGCGTAGACGTAGAGGCCGGTGTTGCCGCGGCGGAGGACGTAGTGGATGTCGATGTCGAAAGCGTGGGGCTGTGAGCCGTCGTACTTGACCTTGCAGCCGACGTCGGCCATCTCTGGTGTGTCTGTTTGGATGGAGCAGGAGGCGTGGCTGGGGTTCTGGTAGCTGGCGCCCCCGTCCATGCTCCAGTAGATGGATCGGTGCCTGCCTACGGAGTTGATGAAGTCCGTACCGTGATATCGGAATTCGGTGACGGTCGCGGATGGACCGTTTACCGTGACGTTCACGTTTCCGTTATCGAACTTGTAGTCTTCGCCCTGATGAGCGAGCGTGACGTTGCCATTGCTGCCGTTGCCGCCCGGGACGGTGGAAGGGAACGCGGCGGTGGGTGCGAGGAGGGTAATGGCGAGCGCTGCGGCCCGCCACGGATGCCGTGAAAGGAGAGACCTGGGCGTGAAGCCCGAACTGCGATGCTGGGTTGCCGGGATTGATCCGAGGTAGTATGGCGGTTGTGTTGGCATTGCTATCACCCTCTTTACGCCCATGACATTACGGGCGGGCGCAAAGAGTGTCAATAGGAAAATAGTTGCTCAATAAAAATAATGCCGGCTCCCAGAGCGTACACAGGGGTATTCGTACTCGCGAATCTCGACTCGGCAGAACCGTTGGTCAACGGCGTATTGCAGGGCTTGAAGCTATCGTCCTACAAGCTTTTGGAGTTGTACAGGGTAACGCGCGCCTTGGACTTCGATCCCCGAAACGGCTTGATCGATGCTGCGCAGATCGTCCGGAGATAGCTCCACGGCAGCGGCTCCTAGATTTTCTTCTAGTCGATGGAGCTTGGTAGTGCCAGGGATAGGCACTATCCAAGGCTTTTGGGCGAGGAGCCATGCTAAGGCGATTTGGGCGCGCGTCGCGTGCTTTGATGTTGCGATTGCACCGAGTACGTCAACTATGTCCTGATTTGCCTTACGGTTTTCTGCGGTGAAGCGTGGAACGACGTTGCGGAAGTCGGTACTGTCGAAGGTCGTTCCCTCGTTGATGGCGCCGGTAAGAAAGCCCTTGCCGAGTGGACTGAAGGGGACGAAGCCAATGCCAAGCTCTTCGAGGGTGGGTAGGATTTCGCTTTCGGGTTCGCGCCACCAGAGTGAATATTCGCTTTGCAATGCCGCGACAGGCTGAACCGCATGCGCTTGGCGAATCGATTGTGCTCCTGCTTCCGACATGCCGAAGTGTTTCACTTTACCTTCTGCGATGAGTTCTTTTACCGTACCAGCGACATCCTCGATGGGAACCTCGGGATCAACTCGATGTTGGTAGAGCAGGTCGATCACATCGGTCCTGAGTCGCTTGAGAGCGGCTTCGGTCACGCTGCGGATGTTCTCGGGCTTACTATTCAGACCAAGAGCTGGCTTGCCGTCGATGAATCCAAACTTGGTGGCAATGACAACCTTGTCGCGGACAGGTGCCAAGGCTTCTCCAAGAAGTTCTTCATTCAGGTAGGGTCCATAGGCTTCTGCCGTATCGAAGAAGGTGATACCGCCGTCGTAGGCCGCCTGGATGAGCTTGATTGCCTGTTCTTTGTCTGTTGCAGGACCGTATCCGAAACTTAGGCCCATGCAACCCAGGCCGAGAGCTGAAACCTCCAGGCCGCTGTTTCCCAATGTGCGTTTTTGCATTGTGCTCCTTGTATAACTCTGGATGAAAGTCGGATTCAATTTATGTCGTGGTGCATTGCCAGATGGATTAGTTGACTACTGCACTGAGGTTAGCTTCACGCCAGTGTTTTGGTGGTACACCTTCCCAACCGCGGAAGGCACGGCTGAACGAGTTTGCGTCTTCGTAGCCGAGTAGATATGCAGCTTCTGCAAGCTCGAGTTTCGAGTTTTTCAGGTAGTAGCGCGCCATCTCATGGCGTGCCTCCTCAAGCATCTTCTGAAAGCCGGAACCGGATTGCTGCAGTCGACGTTGCAAGGTGCGGGAACTCATGTGGAGATCGCGCGCTACGTTTTCGATGGTCGGGCGGTGTCCTGTGAGCTTTTGTTGGATCGCGCCACGCACCAGATCTTGAAAAGTATCATCTCTTCGGCGTCAGAGCTGAAGGGTTCCATCTTGCGAAGCTCTTCTCTGGATTTGCGTGGGCTTGACCACTGGGTTGCCATGCCGAACCTTGAATTGTTTGCCAATGCTGGCTTTCCGTTTACACGACTGGCGGACCTGAGTGGGACGGTTGTGGTGTTGCCAGAACATGCCTCAGAGAGCGAGGTTGCCCACACGGTAAGCCTTCTTCGCGGTGGTCACTTCACGTCGTATGCTCTGGAGACGCCGGCGTACTCGATTTGGGATGTGTCTCATTACACGTTGATGCGTATCTGGTTGACCCGGTATTTC
>DAICZO010000429.1 GCA_027311125.1 Acidobacteriaceae bacterium | reverse complement strand
CGCCAACACGGATCTGGATATCGTCGAGAGCACGGGTATCGCTGGAGTTGAGCGCCAGGTTGAAGGTCGGGTTGGCGTTGGTGGTGACACCGGTGGCGGTCAGGCCTCCGCCGAAGAAGCCGACGGTGTTGGAGAGCAGCGTGCTCTGCGCCAGGCCGGAGGCGATCAGGGCGAGCGCGATGACGATATTGCTGGCTCCGGCGGGAACCAGGCCTTGCGCGATGGCCTGATTGACGAGCGACTGGTTGGCGTTGACGAGGTTGGTGGCTTCGGACTCGACGTTATAGATGCCGATCTGCTGGGGCAGTTGAGCGCCGATGTTGCGGGTGTTGGTCTTGTCGATCGCATATAGCTTCAGGTCGATGACGATCTGGCTGCCGCCGTCGATCAGGTCGGCGAGGGTGAGATTGACGGCGTTGAGGATAGACTCGGGTGCGCGGACGACCAGGGTACCGAGGGAGTTTTGTGCCGTGACCTGCTTGAGGTCAAAGATGTTCTTGACGATGTTGGTGAGCTCGGTCATCTGCTCGTTGGTGGAGCCGGGGACGTAGATGGTCTCTTCGAGCAGCGGCTCCAGGCGCAGGCGATTCTCGGGTGTGTCCTTGGCGATGAGGACGCTGGCAGAGTCCAGCGGAACACTGAAGAGGCCGCCCATCTGTAGCAGGATAGGCATGGCCTGGGTGTAGACGACGTGATCAATATCGAAGTGGATGGGGACGCTGGGGACGGATGAGTCCACCACGGCACGGATGCCGTAGCTGGTGGCCACCTGTCGCAGCACCTCCTGCAGGTTCGCGCGGAGGTGAAAGGTCTGGCTGCTGGTATTGGGATGGAGCGCAATCGCACCGGCGAGTGGCGCGGGCCCAGACGTGATCTGCGGAAGGAAGGCTACGGGCAGCGCTCCGGGATCGCTATGCTGGGCGACGATGGCGTTGGTTGGGTCGAGCAGACGGGCCTGCGCAAGGTAGGATTCGGCCTTGGCGTTCTGGCCGAGGATACGGGCTTTGCCGGCAAGTTGGACGAGTTCGGTGACACGGTGTTCGTGGGTGAGTGCGACGGCCATCTGGTAGTCGTGGCTGGTGGGGTTGAGCTTTAGTGCGCGTGCGAACTCGACCTCTGCTTCTGCGAGGTCCTTGTGGTCGAGTAGCCGTGCTCCAGCCAGGTAGGCGTCAGCCGCGGCCCGAGCGCTGTGTTTGCTGGGGGCTACCGATGGGAGAGTATTGGCCTTGGATGCGTCTGGGTGGGCAGGTGCTACGGCCTGAGCCGGAGCAGTCTGGGCAGCAGCGCCTGAGGCTGGGGTATTTGCCGTGGGGGTGTTTTGGGCTTGGGCAGAGGACGCGAGACAGGCCAGTACGAACAGCAAAAGGCGCAGTGGGTAAAGTCGTACGCGTGTGTGGGAGTGGGTGGGCTTCATCCGGCTGGAGGTTAGACGGCCCGAAGTGTTATCGGGCGTTGACGATGCTCTGGATGCGGGGACGCTCGCTGCTGGGCGGACGGCGCATACCGTTGCGAATGCCATCGCGGAGTTGGCCGCGGATCTGATCGCGAATCTGGGCCGTGCTGAGGTCGAGCTCGGTCAGCGTGCGGCTAAGGGTGTTGCGATGCATGCCAAGCTCTTCCGCTGCCTTGCACTGGTTTCCCTTGTGCTGCGCGAGCACTTCGAGGATGTAGCGCTTCTTGAACTGGCGGACTGCTTCCGTGTAGGGAACGCCTGCGTTGTGCATCTGCGTAATGAGACCGTCAAGTTCGCGCTTCAAGATTTGCCTCGCTGGCAGTCCGCTTGATGAGGACCGCATATTCATTGTGACCCTAGCCCTGCAGTTTGATCCAGCCGGGTACATTGTGCTTGATCTGTTCGATACCGTTGAAAAGCTGTTGCTGCAGGTCGTGCGGTACAACGAAGGATACCGCATGAACCCCCGCAAGGAAATAGGGAGATAAGCGAGAGTGTGAAATTGCTGGGGCGAGAGGCATAAAAGCGGTGAGCGCCAGCATCAGGGCGACCCCGATACAGCAGCCCCGCGCCAGACCAAAGGCTGCCCCCAGCAGCCGGTCGGGAAGCCCCAGCCCGATGGTGTGGGCGGTGGAGCGGATGACCCTCGCGATCAGTCCAAACGCCACCATGATGCCCAACACAATGCCTAGAAAGCCAATAAAGTTGGCGATCGCGGGGGGCAGGCTGAGGAACGGATGGGTGACCCGCAGGAGCAATCCGGCTGGATACTGATAGTTCCAACTGGCCATATAGATGCCCAGGATGAGGCCACCCAGGGAGATGACCTCCATCAGAATGCCGCGCACGAACGCGCTGATGGTGGAGTAGACCAGCAGGGCGACGAGAATCCAGTCCAGGTAGTTGAAGGAAGCGATCATGCGGGTTAGGTGTTTGCTGTTGGCCACAGCTACGTGTGGCTGGGGTGACGGTGGCTACCTTAGCCAAACAGGCTGGTTCGGCCCGTGATGAGGTAGAAGGCTTCCAGATACTTTTCGCGGGTGCGGATGGCGACCTCTTCGGGCAGGGCAGGTGCGGGGGCCTGCTTGTTCCAGTGGATGGATTCCAGGTAGTCGCGCACGAACTGCTTGTCGAAGGAGGGCTGCGCGCCGCCGGGGTTGTAGGAGGCTGCAGGCCAGTAGCGGGAGGAGTCCGGGGTAAGCACCTCGTCGGCAAGCGTGATGACGCCGTCGATGAGGCCGAACTCGAATTTGGTATCGGCCAGGATGAGGCCCTTGGTGGCGGCGTGGGCGCTGGCCTTGGCGTAGATGTCGAGGGTGAGGGTGCGCAGGGCTTCGGCGGGTTCTGCCCCGATGTGCGCGACCATGGTGTCGAAGGAGATGTTCTCGTCGTGGCCGCCGGTGTTGATCTTGGCGGCGGGGGTGAAGATGGGCTGGGGCAGGCGGTCGGACTCGCGCAGACCGGCGGGGAGCGGTATCCCGCAGATCGATCCGGTGGCCTGGTAGTCTTTCCAGCCGGAGCCGGAGATATAGCCGCGCACGACGCACTCCACCGGGAACATCCGGGCACGTTTGACGATCATGCTGCGACCTTCCAACTGCGCCGCGAAAGGCTGCAGGTGGGCAGGATAGGCGGTGACGTCGGCGATGATGAGGTGGTTGGGGACGAGGTCTTTGAGGAAGTCGAACCAGAAGAGCGAAAGCTGCGTGAGAATCCGGCCCTTGTCGGGAATGCCGGTGGCCAGGACGTGGTCGAAGGCCGAGAGACGGTCGGTGGCGATGAAGAGAAGCTGGTCGTCGCCAATGGCGTAGATGTCGCGAACCTTGCCGCGGGCAAGGAGAGGGAGGGAGCTGAGGTCGGTTTGGAGAAGAGCACTCATTGGGATGACGGTATCACTCATGGCCGCAGATGTTAACCTGCGGCGGGTTAGTTGAGGTGGACGACGACGTGGATGCCTGGGGCTGATGGTTGATAGGGGTTGGCCGGGCAGTCGAACAGGATGCTTTGTCGGTCGGGCTGCAGGGTGGCGGTGGCTTTGGCGGTGTCGCACTGGGTCTCGTACAGCCGGTCGGTCTGGCGGCGGTGCTGCAGGAAGGGTGCCCAGGCAGGTCGGTAGAGGATGTCGATATCAACGCCCGAGACGCCGATCTTTCCGGAGGTCCAGGGTTCGGTGACGCTGACGAGGTGGTCTCCCAGAGGAGTCGTTACCGGTGGCGGGGCAAAGACCGCCGTGAGTGGAAGGAAGATGCTGGCGGAGAGGATCGGCAGCAGCAACACGACGGCGATCAGAGACGTAAGCCAGCGAGGGGGGAGAAGCGTAAGGAGCAGGACAAAGAACTCGCAGCAGGCAAGGAAAAGCCAGTAGGCAATGGTGTTTATGCGGGCCGATGCAGTGGCCCAATGAATGCTGTATCCCAGTAGAAAGATGGTGACGATGGTGCAGGCTGTGACCAGCACGGCGCGACGCACATATGGAGACAGATACATCCATCGCAGCCGCAGCAGCACCAGCATGGCGGTGACGGCCAGCAGCAGAGCGAAGGTGAGGGTCAGATACATGGCCGCAGTTATGAGAGTACAGCGAGTGCCCCGGTGTGGGGAACAGAGCACCGGGACACTCGCGCACTCAAGGTATCCGTCAGGCGACAGCGCGGCGTGTTTCGGGCTGGGTGTCGCGACGGTTCAGGTTGACGGAGACAATCTTGGAGACGCCCGGCTCCTGCATGGTGACTCCGTAGATGACGTCGGCCTGCGACATGGTGCGCTTGGAGTGGGTGATGACTACGAACTGGGTGGTGGCGGACATCTCGTGGATCAGCTTGGCGAAGCGGCCCACGTTGGTCTCGTCGAGTGGTGCGTCGACTTCGTCGAGAACGCAGAAGGGAGCGGGCTGGAACTGGAAGATGCCGACCAGCAGCGAGAGTGCAGTAAGAGCTTTTTCTCCTCCGGAGAGCAGCAGGATGTTCTGTAGCTTCTTGCCCGGGGGCGAAGCGAGGATGTCGATGCCGGACTCGGCGGAGTTCTCCGCGTCGGTGAGCTTCATGGAGGCCTGACCGCCACCGAACAGCTTGGTGAAGGTGACGGAGAAGTTCTCGTTGATGATCTTGAAGGCCTCGTCGAACTTGATGCGGGAGACGTCGTCGATCTCCTTAATCGAGGCCTGGGTATTTTCGATCGCGTCCAGCAGGTCCTTGCGCTGGGCTTCGAGGAAGCTGTGGCGCTGAGTGGTCTCGTTGTACTCCTCGAGGGCCATCATGTTGACCGGACCCATGGCTTCCAGCCGCTGCTTGAGGGCGCGAGACTCTTCCTCCTCGGTGTGCAGCGCGTCGCCCTCAATGCGTGCGATGCTCTCGTCGGAGCGCAGGGTGATGGCTTCGACAGCGAGATCGTTCAGGCAGGTGGCCTCGATGTGCTCGATGTAGGAGGAGAGTTTGGCGGCGCGTGCGGGCAGAGTTGCGCGCGACTCACGCAGCGCTTCGGTCTCGTGGCGCAGGGTACGCAGGCGGGTGTCGAGCTCGGCCATGGCAGCACGCAGCGTCTTCGCTTCTTCCGTCAGGCGTGCGGCCTGGGCAACTGCAGTAGCGCGGACTTCGGCCAACTCGCCATGCTGGGCCGCGAGGGCGGCCGTCTCTTCTTCGCGGCGAAGCTTTTCGGAGGCGGCGGAAGCAAGCTGCTGGTCGATCTGCACCAGACGATTCTGCTGGCTGTTGTACAGGCGGGTGGTCTGGTCGAAGTTGGCGGCGGCGTTGCGACGGCGCTCTTCCAGTCTGGCGAGTGCGGCCGCTGCGGCTGCGGCCTCCTGCTGCAGTTGCTCGCGCTGGCTGCGCAGCTCGTCGAGATTCTCCTGCAGGTTGGCGAGGTTGGCTTCGAGTGCGGCGCGTTCGCTCTCGAAGGCGGCTGCCTCCTGCTGGCGACGTGCGATCAGCTCCGACTTTTGAGCGCGCGCATCGCGGTTGCGTTCGGTGGAGAGCTGCCAGTCCTGCAGGCGGCGTTCGATGCGGGCTACCTCGGACTCCATCTGGCGGAGGGCAGCACCGGAGTTAGCGGACTCACGCTCGGCATCGCGGCGCTCATGGGTCTTGCCTTCGATCGTCGCGTTCAGCGTTGCGATCTGATGCTGCAGGGCGACCGTCGCCAGATCCGTCTTTGCCAGGTCGGCCTGCACGGTATCGAGCTTCTGCTGGACCTCAGCGAGTTAGCGCTTGAGCGCCAGCGGGCCCTGCGCGCGGACGCGTCCGCCAGTGACGGTGAGGCTGTGGAAGGTCTCGCCGGAGGGCGCAAGAAAGAAGGCTTCCGGATGGCTTTGGGCCAGGGTGCGGGCCGTGGCAGCATCCGGTGCAACGTAGCCGTTGCGCAGCTTGGGCAGAATGGTTTCCAGCGAGTGGCCGAACCCGTTGAGCACGCGGATGCAGTCCCGCAAGGCGACTACGCCTTCGATGGGGCTG
>DAICZO010000416.1 GCA_027311125.1 Acidobacteriaceae bacterium | reverse complement strand
GTACTTTTCGTCGTTGCAGGGCCATGGCACGTCCTTCTCGCCCGGTGCGAGGGGTGCGCCGACGGAGTGCAGGCAGGGGACGACACGCTTCTCGTCCTTGTCGATTTCGGCGAAGACCGGGAGGCCGATGCGTGCCATGATGCGCATGTTGACGACGGCGTACGCGGAGTCTGTGAGTTGTACACCGAGCTGGGACATGGGCGAGCCGATGGGACCCATGGAGTAGGGCAGCACGTACATGGTGCGACCGCGCATGGAGCCACGGAAGATCTGCTTGAGCTTGCGGCGCATGACAAAGGGATCTTCCCAGTTGTTGGTGGGCCCGGCGTTGTCCTTGGAGAGGGAGCAGATGAAGGTGCGGTCTTCGACGCGGGCGACATCGTTGGGGGAGGAGCGTGCATAGAAGCAGCCTGGCCAGAGTTTTTCGTTCAGCGGGAAGAAGGTTCCGGCTTCGACGAGTTGATCGCATAGGCGTTCGTACTCGGCCTGGGTACCGTCGATCCAGTGAATCTTGTCTGGCTGGCAGAGATCAGCCATTTTCTCCACCCACCGGATGAGGTGTTTGTTCGATGTTGGGGGAACTGGAGTGGGTGAATTTTTCATGGACAGGGTTTCCTCTATGGGGGTCAATGTTTCGCGAGGAGGGATGGATGTGTCAACACAAAATCGCACATTCGTGCGTTTACCGAACGTGCTGACCATGGGCTTTGGAAGAGCTGCATCTCGGGTTTGATGCGTTGCGAGAGTGAGATGTCGAGACTGGTTCGACCAAAAGATGCCAAGGATGGACTGGAAACGGTAAGCTTTTGCCGAGGAGAATCAATGCAAATGGTGAATGCTGGGATGAGAGTGGTGGCGATGGGTTTGCTGATGATGGTGGTTGGGGCTGGATGGGGTCAGACCAGTTTGGCCGATGCGAGACGGGCGCGGGTGGGCGAGGGTGGCCCGGTGAAGATTGTGCTGGTGGGGGACTCCACAGTGAATGCCTGGGGAGGTTGGGGGAAGGGATTCTGCAATATTGTAACGGCGAAGGTTACATGCGTGAATGAGGCGCTGAATGGCCGGAGCACGAAGAGCTTTATTGATGAGGGGGCGTGGGGGAAGGCGTTAGCGGATAAGGGGGACTACTACCTGATCCAGTTTGGCCACAATGACCAGAAGCCGCGTGAGGCGTTGCATACAGATCCGGAGACGACGTATGCGGCGTATCTGCGGCGATACATCGGGGACGTGCGGGCGATTGGGGCGGTGCCGGTGTTGGTGACTTCGCTTTCGCGACGGACGTTCAAGGATGGCAAGGTAGTGGAGGATTTGAACGAGTATGCTGCTGCGGCTCGGCGAGTGGGTGCCGAAGAGAATGTAACGGTGATTGATCTTAATGCGATGTCGACGAAGTTACTGGATGGAATGACGCAGGAGGAGGCGGATGGGTTTGACGCGGAGACGCACCCGGACGCGAAGGCGGAGAATGCGGGGAAGGCGGTTCCGAAGCTGGATCGGACGCATTTAAATGCAAAGGGGCAGGCGGTGTTTGGGCGGATGGTGGCGGATAGTTTAGTGAAGGCTAGGGTGGAACTGGGGCCGTATGTGGTAGGAGAGGGGGAGCGGAAGTGATGGCTGGGAATGGCTTAGCGGTGGGGTGCGATGTTCGATGCGAGAAGTTCATAAATGGAGTAGTCTCGCGTCTAACACTTGTTGGGCCTGGTCCAGCGAAGGCGTGACGACTTGGTTCAACAAAGCAGCGACCCAAGGAGAAGCGAACAATGATGATTCAGATCAATAGTGACAAGCACGTTGACGTTAATGCTCATCTTGCGAAGTACATTGAGACACATATCCATCATTCTCTGAGCCGGTTTGGCTCGCAGCTCATGCGCGTGAAGGTTCACTTGAGCGATGTGGATGGGCAGAAGGGTTGCGCGACGGATAAGCGCTGCTTGCTGGAGGCACGTCCTGCGGGACATCCTCCGATGTCGGTGAGCAGCGGTGCGGCAGATATGCATCAGGCAGTGACAGTGGCTGCGGGGAAGATGAAACGGCTGCTGGAAAACTCATTTGGACGAATGGCAGACCGCCGCACTGGGGATAGCGTGCGGTATTCGATGGATGGGGCGTACGAGGGTCTGGACGGATAAGGCGCGGAGGTTGAGCGGTGACGACGGGGCGGGTGCCCCGTCGTCTGTTTTTAAGGGTGATGAGGCCAACTCGGAGAGAGTGTTTATACAGACAATGAGATGCAAACTGTGCAGGGTACGCTCGAAGGCTGTCCCAGGTAGAGAGTTGCGAATGAGATGTCTGGTGACGATTAGATTTGTGTCGGCGACGGAGCGGTGGGGATATCAGGCATTGCGGAGAAATTCTTCGAGCTTAGCCTCAGTGAGGCTTTTGCTGCAGCCTTGTCGGCGATGGTGTGGCAGAAGTCGAGGAATTCACGGGTGGCAGTGCCTCGGAGGCGGTCGTATTCACGCGCTGAGAGGAGGACCGCGACTTGCTGTTGGCCGCGCTCGATGAAGACACGCTCGTCCTGTGCTGCGTCAAGTAGGGCTACGAGCTTGGGTTGGTGTCGCGTCCTGCGGTGTATTGCATGGTGGGCACCTTTGGTTCGATTTTAGCGTGAAGAGCGTTTTTGAGCTCGAAATTGTGGAGTGTTCTACCCTGAGTCGTTCCGGGCTGTATTGAGTGATTGCGTACAGGAGGGAGTATCGGGCTGAGTTAGACTTTCGCCATGAGAGTTCTCGGTAGACACTTCTCAAAGTGGTGGGTGCTCGGGTGTACTTTGCTGTTGGGACTGAGTTTGCCTTTGTTACTGATTGGTTTTTTCGCAGCCAATAACCTTGCTGGAGCGATTGTTGGGCCGCCTGCAATTTGGAATCGCCCAAGCCACACGCCGTCGCTCGAGGACATTGCTGGGGACTACGTTGAAGGCAAGCGCCGACTAGATAAGGAGATGGGAAAGTCACCTGCGGCGCTATCTCTCAATGCGAACGGAACGATGTTGGTAAAGGGGCTCCCATTTGACCTCTATCCGACGTATTGCATCGTTTCGGGCGTAGGTCGATGGAGAGTTGTAAACGATAGGCATGACAAAGTTCATATAGATCTGCTTTCAATTGATTCTGGCGGCACATGCAAGCCAGGTGACTATGGCTATCTCGAGTTAGCGGGCAGATCGAAGCCATACAAGCTGTAC
>DAICZO010000414.1 GCA_027311125.1 Acidobacteriaceae bacterium | reverse complement strand
CGCCTTGTACGGAGCCTCCGCCAGCAGAAACACATTAGTCGTCCCATCGCCCGCAAACGCTTCGCTCACATACTCGGCAGGCTCGATCTCGCCGCTGATCGTCACATCATTGGCCAGCTCTTTTACTGCGGAGGTCTTCAGCGCCGCTACCTGCAGGCTTCCGTCGCCATCGTGGAACGTGTGCGTAACCGCTCCTGCGGACTGCAGACTCACCGCGCCATGCAACACGCGATACGCCGCATAGGCACTGTCGGCAGTACTACCCGCGTTCGCCGACCAACTCGCCGTCTGCACCGGTTGCAACACCCCCACGGCTCGCCCATCCAGCACCGCCGCCGTTGTGAACAGGCCCGCATCCACACGATTGGTCAGCGTCCGCAGCACCTGCCCACTCGCCAGTCCCAGCGCCGCACCACTCAACGGAGAGGCCTGCTTATCCAGCAACCACTCATCGCTGATCGCGCGGAACACCTGCCGATACATCGGCCCCGTGGTCCCACTGCCCGCATACACCGCCTCCGGCTCGGTCGCGACATAGCCGGTAAACAGCACGGCACCACTCTCCGCACTCACCACCACGCGAGCCCGTCGCACCGGCACCGCCAGCCCGGCATCCGTCACGCTCAGCGTTCCACTACAGGTCGAAGGCGCATTCAACACCCGCTCAATCTTCAGCGGCCCCTCCGGACAAACGCACCCGCTATAGTCGACCGCACCCTTCCCATCCAGGTTGTCGAAGCTCACTCTCACTGGCTCACCGCCTGCTGCAGCGGAGCCAGTCCCCGCATCGTCCGCACCTCATCGATCGTCACCACTCCGGCGCGCAGCAGCTCCGTCTGTATCTGCACCTCGTGCATCTCGTCGCGGCTCTCCAACTCGTTGAAGCAGAACTCGAACTCACGCCAGCCCAGCTTCTTCGCAAACAGATCGCGCGTTATATGCTCGGCCAGCAGCTTCGCCACCGGCACCACCGCACTCTGGAACGCCTCATCCGCCATCTCCCCCGCCGTCGAGCGATTCAGGTTGTGCTGCACGCCCAGCAACATCGGCGGCAGCTCAAACGCATTCGCAATCAGCCGTATCAACGCCTCCTGCCAGGCCAGCCGCAGATCCGCATCCGTACCACCGGCAAACCGCAACACCTCCGGCTTCTGCTCACAGCTCAGCAGCGGCACCTTGCCCGTTCCCTCAATCTCATCCTGCCACCAACGGATCAGCCGGTCATGTTGCTCCGGCGTCGCCTCGTTCAACCACAGCGCGTACTGCACCACGGAGTTTGAAGCCAGCCGCCCTGCATAGCGGTTCGCGCTCAGAAACTGGTTCACCGTCTCAAACGCCACCTCCAACCGGCCCAACCCAAACGCCGAGTGCGTCCGCGGATTCAGCCGCACGTACATCAACTCATCGTCCCGCAGCGGCACCAGCCCATGCGCGCCCAGCTTGCCCGTCGCCTGCGCATAGCGTGGCTTCTCCGGATCACCATTCCATGTGCTGTCAATCTGGATGGTCGCACCATCCACCGCCCACAGGTGGAACGGTCGCAGCGGATCGCCCGTCGCCTCCATCTCCACCGCGCTAAACCCGCCCACCAGCAGGTCTTCCAGCACCTGCTCCCACAGCACCCGAAAGCTGTCCGCAACATTTGGCTCTTCCATACAGCGGCGCAGCGTGGCCATTCTGTTCTGTGCATCGTCGACGGTTACATGTTCGTAGCCACGCCGCACCTTGATCTGCCAGTCCATACTGGCGATCCGGTCCTTCACCACATTGATCGCACGGCGCACCACCGGCGTCTCGGCAAACTTGCGCAGATTCACCGGTGTCGGCTTCGGCAGTCCACTCTGCCCACCCCGTCCCGCCGGGCTGTACGGACTCAGAATCGACGGCAGCATCGCGGTCTTGCGTGCCCCCATGGTTGCCTCGCCGCTGGCCGCAATTGTCCCCGCACCCCTCGCTGCAGCACCCTTCTCCGCTGCACCCTCGGCTGCTGCACCCTCGGCTGCTGTCAGCCACTGCCAAACATCGTTCACTCTCGCCTGAATCCCCATACCCTCACCCCTCCGTGCGCTCTAGATTCTGCTCAATAAAAAAGGCACAGCCCGCGGGCCATGCCTTACCAATCCTTCTGTTACATCCATGGTTACAAACAGATCGTTAGCCGCAACCCACTCCTAAGTCCGCCTCACACATGCAGCTCCATCCGCGCCGTCTGCGCCATCCGCGCCAGGTCGCCGATGGTCATCACCCGAATCTCCTGCCGCTCCATCGCCTCTACCCCGAACCGGTAACGCTCGCTCGCTTCCTCTGCGTCCTCCGTCACGCTCCGCAGCGGCTCTACCACCGCCGTCAGCTCCAGCCGCGCACGCTCCAGCCGTGCCACGCCCTCACGCAGTTGCGGAGCACTGTAGGCCAACCCCTTCGCCGCCTCCACGTCACCCTCCAGCGAAACCGCCTGGAACATCCGAATCACCTCACCGCTCTGCGCCAACCCCGCCGCCCGGTAGCCACAATCGATCTTCATCGGATCACCTGCGCTCGTATACGCCGAAGCCGCAATCCGCTTGCGCATCAGCCCCCACACCCCGGCCCGTTCAAACCCTGTCCCCATCGCTCCCGCAATCGCCGCGCGCCCCGTACGCTTGCGCTCCGTCTTCACCTTCAACGACTCCACATACATGCGCATCAACTGCTCCATCTCCGCTGCCATCGACTCCGCCAGGCTCGCCCGCGCCTCCGTGATCTGCACCGAGTTCGACAGCGTATCCTGCAGCACCTCCAGCACTGCCTTCGGGTCCCGCGCACTCACACCCGCCTGCAACCGCGCTGCAATCTCTCCCTCCAGCGACTCCAGCAACTCCACATCCGCATCGGCATCCATACACCGCACCCGGCTCCAGTCGCGCGTAAAGCGCACCACCGGCAGGCTGCCCCGGCCCGAAGCCTCACGCAGCACCACTCCGATGTTTGTAAACTCGCCCTTCACCACATCCGGCACATACCGGATCAGGAAGAACTCGCATGGCAGCCGTTCCTTCAAATCCTCATCTCCCTCCACTACATTACAAATTTACGCGCACCGTCCGGCATCCCGAACTGCCCCGGCACCACCATCGTCCCCTTCGCCGCCCACATTGGGAATGGCTCCCGGTTCGACGCACGAAACGACGTGATCAACTCGCGCACCCGCGACCGTCGCCGCAGCATCTGCTCCATCAGTTGTTCGATCACCGCTGTGTCGCCGCCGTACCACTCCGGCGGCACCGCTTCGGCTATCTCACACAGCGTTCCTGCCGCCATGGGCTCAATCCGGCTCAGCCACGGCTCAAAGCTCTCCCACCCGGTCACGTTCGCATACACCCGGTTCCGCGCATACACCCCGCGCAGTGGACTATCCGGAAAATCCCACTCCCCCGCATTGAAGCAAAACCCCTGATCGATAAACGTCGCTCGATACTTCCGCTCCCGTGCTCTCCGTTCAAACACCGCCTGCCTACCATTGCAGTTGCCCGCCCACTTGTCCACACACAGCATCCCGGCAAACTCGACCAGATTCCGCACCTCATCCAACTGTGCCTCCGGCAGATAGTCCACCACCTGCCCCGGCATCAACCCACCCACAAACTGGCTGCCAAACTGCAAACCCGCCGTGTACCGCTCGCGCGCTCCCCTGGCCTGCTCCACAAACATCTCCGGAGTGTTCGCCACCAGCCACTCGCTCACCTCTACCACCTCGCTTGCCGGCACCGTCAAACCCACCGCCGCCGCCAGCCGCGTCGCAATCAACTCATTCGCCAGCACCAGCAGGTGCTGCGGATTATTCTGAAATTTCACCACCCACAGCGCCCCATCCGCACCCAGCATCAACTGGCTCTGCGCCCCACCCCGCATCCGACGAATCGCCTGCACCGCCAACACCGCCACCGCTCACCCCGTCTCAGCAGAATACATCGCTCCCCAAGGTACACCCCGTCCGCCCCGCTCCGCTCGAACCGCCTGCGCAATACTCATTGCCATCACGCAATCGTCATGCGCTCCACTCGCCGCACCCGACCGGCCTCCCGCCGAGGTCACAAACGTCCTGCACTCCCCCAGCAGCCTCCTGCTAAAGAACATCCCCGGCGACTCCACCAGCAGCGCGCCCATCCTGCTCACCATCCCCGGCTTATTGCCTGCCGTCGTCAGCCAGCCCGCCACCCCACCCTGCCCATACACCCGCGCATACCGCTCCACCCCATCCAGGTATGCCAGCACACCCGACCCA
>DAICZO010000410.1 GCA_027311125.1 Acidobacteriaceae bacterium | reverse complement strand
ATAGAAAGGGTCCGCAACCATGCGGACCCTTTTCGTTCTACTCAACCCAACCAGCTAGAAGATCTGGAAGTTTACTTCGACATTCAACTCCACCAGTACCGGCTTGCCATTCTCCATCGCAGGCTTGAACTTGTACTGCTTCACCGCCTCGACGGCCTTCTCATCCAGCCCCATCCCTACACCACGAATCACATGCACGTGGCTGGGATTGCCGTTCTGATCGACATACAGATTCACCAGTACATTGCCAGCGACCTTCGCCTTACGGGCCTCTTCCGAGAACTCAGGCTCCACAGAATAGATCAGCACCGGCGCCGAAACGCCGCCACCAATCCGCCGCGGTCCACCACCCGTGTTTCCGCCCGATCCCGGCCCCAGTCCAGATCCATTCCCCGAACCCAGTCCCGTTCCGGAACCGTTCCCCATCGACATCCCCACCAGCGGCGAGTTCGCTACACCAATCTGCGGAATGCTGCTCGCCATCTTGATGTCTTTCTGCACCTCAATCGTCGGCTGAATCTTGATCTTCGGATCCTGCATCGGAGGAGCCTTCGGGGGAACAATCTGCGTCTCCGCAAACTTCGGCGGAGTCCCCTTGGTCACCGGCGTAGGACCACGCTGGCCACCACCACCACCCATCGATTGCGCCTTCGCAGGAGCCATCGGCGGCACCGTAAGCTCAACAGGAACCAGCGTCGTTACGCTCTTTGTTCCCATCGAAATATGTTTCGCTAAAAGCCATGCAATCAAAAGGATTACCAGTCCGTGCAGCACCACGGCGATAGCCGTCGAGGTCGGATCACGCTTCACCGCCATCCGGTCGACCACCGCAATCGGCTTCGACTCCAGCTTCAGCGGGGGCAACTTCACCGGGAAAAACACGTCCCGCACGCTGCTCATCAGAGAGGTGAAAACACCCTCTTCCTTCGTCTCGGTCCAGTGGGGAGCATCCCCGCCACGCAGCACAGGCGGCTCGTGCGTTGGGTCTATCTCCGGTGGTATCAACAATGAATTCGCCATATCGTTTGGTAGCCCCGGCGGTTTCGGCGATCGCTCGCCACCCGCGTCATCCTCTCGTTCTCGTGCTCCCGCTCACTTCCAATACGCTTCCCGGTCTCTGCCGGTTTTCTTCCTGGGGGGCACTGCACCTGGCTCCAGTTACATTCTACAAACATTCAACAGCCTGTGCTTAATTGCTTGGACGCACTTAACCCGGTGGAAGTCTCGTCCCAACTCCGTTTCCACCCTCCACACAGCTACAATAAAGGTTTGGCGCAAACCTGAAACTCCGCCCCTGATGAACCACGAGGAAAGAATGCCGCAAGCTTCGGATCGTAACGCCGCTACTACCCAGCCAGATCAGCCCGTCAAGGCCCTGAAGTCGACTCTCAACCTCCCCCAGACCGCCTTCCCCATGAAGGCCAATCTGCCCCTCAACGAGCCTGCCCGCCTCGCCAAGTGGCAGACTCCCGATACCGAGGGTAACGACCTATACGCGCAGATCCGTGCCGCCCGCGCCGGTTCGCCCAAGTACATCCTCCACGACGGCCCCCCCTACGCCAACGGCGCCATCCACCTCGGCCACGCCCTCAACAAATGCATCAAGGACTTCGTCGTCAAGACCAAGACCATGGCCGGCTTTGACTCCCCCTACGTCCCCGGCTGGGACTGCCACGGCCTCCCCATCGAGATCAAGGTAGACGAGCAGTTAGGCCGCAAAAAACTCGAAATGGACCCCATCGCCGTGCGCCGCGCCTGCCGCGAGTACGCCCAGAAGTACGTCGACCTCCAACGCAGTCAGTTCGAGCGCATCGGCGTCTTCGGCCGCTGGAACCAGCCCTACCTCACCATGTCCTTCCCCTACGAGGCCTCCATCGTAGAAACCTTCTACGACTTCTTCGAGAAAGGCTTCGTCTACAAGGGCCTCAAACCCGTCTACTGGTGCATCCACGACCGCACCGCGCTCGCCGAGGCCGAGGTCGAGTACGAACAACACACCAGCCCCAGCGTCTACATCCGCTACGCCCTCACCAGCGACCCCGCCGCCATCCCCCCCGCGCTCGCCGGCCACCAGGTCAACACCATCATCTGGACCACCACCCCCTGGACTATCCCCGCCTCGCAGGCCGTAGCCTTCAACCCGGAGATGGAATACGTCGCCCTCAGCACCGCGGACAGCAACGTCTACATCATCTCCGCCGACCTCGCCCCCCAGGTCATCCAGGCCTGCAACCTCACCGACACCTCCGAGATCGCCCGCTTCAAAGGCGAGATGCTCGACCGCGCCACCTTCCAGCACCCCTTCCTCGACCGCAGTATCCTCGGCGTCCTAGCCTCCTACGACACCGCCGACCAGGGCACCGGAGCCGTCCACACCGCACCCGCCCACGGCGTAGACGACTTCGCCACTGGCAAGCGCTACAACCTGCCTGAGATCCAGTATGTAGACAACTCCGGCCGCCAGCGCAACACCTCCGACGCCGCCTCCCACCACACCACACAGCCCTACGAAGATCTCACCGTCTTCAAGTCCAATCCCGTCATCATCGAACTCCTCAAGGAAAAGGGTGCACTCCTCAACGCCACCGCCTTCGAGCACTCCTACCCCCACTGCTGGCGCTGCCACAACCCCGTCATCGTCCGCGCCACCGAGCAGTGGTTCATCGAGATGGACAAAGAGATGGTCGCGGCTGACGGATCGGTCACCACCTACCGCCAACGCGCCCTCGACGAAATCGCCAAAGTCACCTGGGACCCCGCCTGGGGCGAAGAGCGCATCTCCAACATGATCGCCACTCGTCCCGACTGGTGCATCTCCCGCCAGCGCATCTGGGGCGTACCCATCGCCGTCTTCCTCTGCGAAAAGTGCCACACCCCCCTGCACAACCCCGCCATCAACCAATCCATCATCGATCTCTTCCACAAAGAAGGCGCCGACGCCTGGTACTCCCACGA
>DAICZO010000407.1 GCA_027311125.1 Acidobacteriaceae bacterium | reverse complement strand
ATCTGCGGCGGCGGGAGGGTTTGCGACGGGCGATGGATGGGGTGCTGGACCTGGAACGACTGCTGGCGCGGGTGGCGGTGGATTCGGCTGGGCCGCGGGAGGTGATGGCGCTGGCGGGGACGCTGGGATGTCTGCCGGGGCTGGTGGCGGCGGTACGGATGTTTGAGGCGAAGCGGTGGCGAGAGTTGGCGGGGATGGGTGGGAAGAGTGATTCATCCCATGTCCCTGTTGCGGGACATGGGGCACCCGAGCCTGAGGGGGAGACCGGCGGGTTTGATGCGATGGAGGACCTGTACGCGAGGATCGTGGGGACGATTGCCGAGGAGCCGCCGGTGAGTTTTGCCGATGGCGGGGTGATTCGTGCGGGAGTGGATGCGGAGTTGGATGAGCTGCGGGCGCTGAGCAAGAGCGGGCGACAGGCGCTGGTGGCGATCGAAGAGCGGGAACGGACACGGACGGGGATTGGGAGTTTGAAGGTCCGGTTCAACAGCGTGTTTGGGTATTACCTTGAGGTGACGAAGGCGAATGCGAAGGCCGTTCCGGCGGACTATGAGCGGAAGCAGACGCTGGTGAATGCGGAACGGTTTACGACGCCGGAGTTGAAGGAGTACGAGACGAAGATTCTGACGGCGCAGGAGCGGAGCGGCGAGATCGAGCGGCGGATCTTTGCGGAGCTGCGGCAGGCTCTGCTGGCTGGAGCGGGGCGGATGCGAGCGACGGCTCGGAGGGTGGCGGAGATCGATATGCTGGCGAACTTTGCGCACCTGGCGGCGTTGCGGGGGTGGGTGAAGCCGGAGATGGACGACAGCGGGGTGCTGGAGTTTGTGAAGGCGCGGCATCCGGTAGTGGAGCGGCGGCTGGAGGAGAGCGGCGGCGGGCGGTTTGTGCCGAATAATGTGTATCTGGATGCGGACGCGGGTCCGGCGGTGCTCCTGATTACGGGTCCGAATATGGGCGGTAAGAGTACGTATCTGCGGATGGCTGCGCTGCTGGTGGTGATGGCGCAGTGTGGGTGTTTTGTGCCGGCGGAGCGGATGCGGGTGGGATTGGTGGATCGGATTTATACGCGAATTGGCGCGAGCGACAATGTGGCGCGGGGACGTTCGACGTTCATGGTTGAGATGACGGAGACGGCGGCGATTTTGAATACGGCGACGGCTCGCAGCCTTGTACTACTGGATGAGATGGGGCGTGGAACTGCAACATATGATGGGCTTTCGCTGGCATGGGCTACGGTGGAGCATCTGCACGACCGGATTGGGGCACGGACGCTGTTTGCGACGCATTATCACGAGTTGACGCTGCTGGCGGAGCGGCTGGAGCGGCTGACGAATCTGCGGGTGACGGTGAAGGAGACGGCGGGGGGGATTGTGTTTCTGCATACGGTGGAGGCGGGGCCGGCGAGCAAGAGCTACGGGATTGAAGTGGCAAAGCTGGCGGGGTTGCCGTCGGCGGTGATAGCGCGGGCGCGCGAGGTGCTGAAGGTGCATGAACGGGCGGAGACGCAGCAGGTGGCTTCGTCGCTGGCGGGGGCGCGGACGGGCGAGGTAGAGCGGCCGATGCAGATGACGATGTTTACGCCGCTGTCGCAACGGATTGTGGACAGGCTGGGTGAGGTGGATGTGGATGAGATGACGCCGCGGGAGGCGCTGAATCTGCTGGCGGAGTTGCAGGGTGAGTTGAAGGGCAGGGGCTGATGAAGACCAGCATGTTGAAGGCGATGGTGGTGGCGGGGGTGATGAGTGGGACCTCGGTGGATGGGGT
>DAICZO010000404.1 GCA_027311125.1 Acidobacteriaceae bacterium | reverse complement strand
GTGGTGACGGTGATTCCCGATTCAGCGGAACGGTATTTGAGCAAGGGTTTGCTGGGGTAGAGCGGGTGGGGCAGGACAGAGTCGTTGGGCAAGGCTTATTTTTGATTGTGGATGTGAGGGATTATGGAAGCGAAGAAGACGATGGGATTTGCAACGCGGGCGATCCATGATGGGCAGGCTCCGGAGCCGATGACGGGCGCGGTGAATGTGCCGATATTTCTGACGTCAACGTATCAGCAGGAAGAGATTGGGAAGAACAAAGGGCATGAGTATGCGCGGCTGACGAATCCGACGCGGGATGCGCTGGAGGAGAGCCTGCGTTCGCTGGAGGGTGGGACCAGCGCGCATGTGTTTGGCAGCGGCATGGCTGCGATTACGGCCCTGTGCACGATGATGAAGAGCGGCGACCATTTGGTGTGCTCGGACAATGTGTACGGTGGTACGGCGCGGATGTTCGACAACGTGATGGCGAAGTTTGGGCTGAGCTTCACGTATGTGGATACGAGCGTGGCGGCGAATGTGGCGGCGGCGATTACTCCGGCGACGAAGCTGGTGCATGTGGAGACACCGACGAATCCGATGATGGCCGTGACGGATATTCGGGCGGTGGCGGATATTTGCCATGCACGGGGAGTGGAGCTCAGCGTCGATAATACTTTCTTATCGCCCTATTTGCAGCAGCCTATCGCGTTGGGTGCGGACATCGTGATGCATTCGACGACGAAGTTTTTGAATGGGCACAGCGATGGCCTGGGCGGGGTGCTGATCTGCACCAAGCCGGAGCATGACGCGACGTTCAAGTATGTGCAGAAGTGCACGGGCGGGATTCTGTCGCCGTTTGAGAGCTATCTGTTGCTGCGAGGCGTGAAGACGCTGGCGGTGCGGATGAAGCAGCATGATGCGAATGGGCGGGTGGTTGCTGATTTCCTGAAGGGTCATGCGAAGGTGAAGAAGGTTTTTTATCCGGGGCTGGCGGAGCATCCGCATCATGCGCTGGCGTCGCGGCAGCAGAGTGGATTCGGCTCGATGATCTCGATTGAGACGGGTTCGCTGGAGAATGCGAATGCGTTTGCGAAGCGGTTGAAGCTAGGGCTGCTGGCGGAGTCGCTGGGCGGGGTTGAGACGCTGGTGTGTCATCCGGCGAGCATGACCCATGCGGCGGTTGGGGTAGAGGGACGAGCGCGGCTGGGGATTACGGATGGGTTGATGCGGATCTCAGTGGGGATCGAGGACGTGGAGGATATTGTGGCTGATCTGGGGCAGGCTTTGGAAGGGATTGGCTAGCGCATCCATGACGATGCTGCCCTACGGTTGGCTGCGGGTGGGTTGCATGGCTGAGGATTGGGCTCGCTGCCAGTAGCGCGAGAAGCGTTTGAGGTCGAAGCCGCGGTTGGCGGTTACGAATGGCGGGGGATCGATCCAGACGATAGACAGGTGGGTTTGCAGGGTTCTGGCGATGGCCTGAAGACGAGGGTCGGGCGTGCGCTGGGCGATGATGTGCGAGGCCTGGGTGGCGTGTGCGGCGGCGAGGAGTTCACTCGCGGGATCACCTGTACGGATTTCTAGTTGTGGTGGCATCTGCTGGAGGCATTCGGCGATAAAGATGGCGCGTTTGAGCGAGATGCTGGGGGCAGGGGATGATGGCGCAGGAGTGGGAGTGGATGCTGTCGTGTCCCAGACGAAGAGTGCGGGTGCGTCGGGACAGGTTGCGAAGATGGGGGCTGCTGGGTTGAGACTGTCGGTGTGGATCCAGAGGAGCGGTGCGCCGGTAGGGACTGGGGTGGGGGTACGGAAGAGGTCGGGCTGATGGCCAGGTCGGGAGTATGGGGCTGGAGGACTGGAGGGAGCAAGGTTGGAGGTGACGCGGGGGAAGAGCCGATCCGTTAGCTCTTCGTAGGTGGCGTCGAAGGGGCAGGTTTTGGCTGAGGCATGGACGCAGGAGCGACAGTGAACTCCGCCGGTGTATCGTTCCAGGTTTTCGCGATTGAAGAGGTAGGGTTTGGTCGAGAAGGTGGAGGCAACCCATTGCCAGGAGAGATTGTTGCTGGCGGGGTCGCCATCGAGGAGGTGCTGGAGGAACCAGTATGCCCCGGCTTGCCAGCGTATGCGGAGCCAGTGGGTGAGGTAAGCGGCGAACCACATGCGAGCGTGGTTGTGAAGATATCCGGTGGCGGTAAGTTCTTGGGAAAAGGCGTCGATGCAGCCGAGGGTGGTGGTGCCGGTAGTGACGGCTTCGGGAAGGTCAGAGCGGAAGTGGGTGGGAGAGAGGCCGGTCTTGGGAGCTTCGCGATCTTGCCAGATGCCGTCGCCGATCTCGAAGTAGATACGTTGCCAGTAGTCTCGCCAGGCTAACTCGTTGATGAATTTTTCGGCGTGGGCCGGGTTGTGGACGATCGTGAGCGCATGATCCCGTACTTCACTGAGGGTGAGTACGCCGTGCCGGAGGTAGGGAGAGAGGTGGGTGACTTTGCCGGTGAGGAAGTTTCGCGTGCGGGCGTAGGCTTCGGGCTGGATGGCGTGCATGGCTGCGAGGGCTGTGGTGCGACCGCCACGGAAGGGGCTGGTGGCGGAGTCATTCGGGTCGAGATGGGGGAGGGAGTCGCGGAGGTGGGCGATGAGCGCCGCGCGACCAGGTAGAGCAGCTAATTCCTGTGCATTCACATGGATAAGAATAGAAGCCCTCGGGTGAGGGTGGATGGAGGCGCGGGGATCGGTTGCGAAGCGGTGGAAAAGATTGGGGGGGATTTTGAATTGGACCGAAGCGGGCAGTGCTGTCTCGGCCTGAGCTGTGCTGCCAGAGTATGCGTGAATGTGATACAAGGATTAGTTTTCGTTATACAGTTCTGGAGGTTTTGATGTTTGGATTGACGGAAGAGCAGGAGCAGTTGCGTAAGGAAGTACGGGCGTTTGCGGAGCGGGAAGTTGCTCCGCATGTGAGCGAGTGGGACGAGAAGAGCGAATTTCCCCATGCAGTGGTGAAGAAGCTGGGGGAGATGGGGC
>DAICZO010000401.1 GCA_027311125.1 Acidobacteriaceae bacterium | reverse complement strand
GGTTTTGCCGGTTTGCCGGCGCTGCTGGATCAGCCGCAGATGTAGCAGATGGTGGTGATACAGGGGGTGGGAGAGGGGATGCGGATTCGTTCGGAGATTGTGCGGGAAGAGTTTTTGAAGGGCGGGATGCTGCAAAAGCTGGTGCATGCGTTTGCTTATTTGCAACTGGTGCAGGTGACTCAGTCTGTCTTGTGCAATCGTATGCATCCTGTCAATGCGCGGTTGGCGCGCTGGCTGCTGACATCCGCAGACCGGATGGAATCCAGCGTGCTGAACCTGACTCAGGAGTTTCTGGCCCAGATGCTGGGGGTGCAGCGATCGACGGTGACGGTGGCGGCGGGAGAGTTGCAGACGGAAGGCATGATTGAGTACAGCCGAGGCAAGATTCAGATTCTGAATCGTCCGGGACTGATCAACTCGGCGTGCGAGTGCTACGCCACGGTGGAGAGTTCGTATAAGCGGATTTTGAAGATAGATGAGAACGGGACGACGCGCTACATGTTGTAGTGGTGGATGTGATTGGGATAGGACTTTGCGGCGCCTTGGTTTGGTCTTTGAAGGTAAGGTGGGGTTGTGGGATTTGGTTTACCGGCAACTGATGAGTGGTGAACTAGGCATTAATTCATCAGCTATGTCTGAAGCGCGACAGATCATTGCCTTTTTTGTGGACCATACTACAAGCAGGTGTTGGGTTCTTCGGCCAGTTTCGTGATCGCGGAGGAATTTATGCTGCATATCTTGTTGGTTGGTGAAAATCTTCTGCTGCTGTCGGCAACGGCTGCGGCACTGCGGCGTTCCGGAGCAGACGTGGAGAGCAGTTGTTTTGTCGATGCTCCTCGACATCTGATGCAGCGTGGGTTTGACCTGATGGTTTTGTGCTCGACTCTGACGGAGCAAAAGGCAGAGGCGGTGTCTCGCCTGGTACAGCAGGATTGGCCCGCAACGCGGATTCTGCAGGTATTGTCGGGTACGAAGACCGGGAAGGGCGCTCCTGACAGCACTGTGACTGAGAGAGAAGCAAGCCCACCCAAATTGGTGTTGTTACCTCGCGCATACGGTGGCAAGGCTCCGAACTACAGCATGTAAGGGCACCGACGGCGGGATATCCTAATGATGCCTGTGAGTTAGAGGGGATGGGCGTCGTCATGCAGGGTGTGTGCAAAACTGTGCGGTTGAATCGCGTATTATTTACCTATTGCCTCTTGATTTGCTGGTAATTTGCCATCATGCCCTGAAGGTTGTAGGCGGATGCATGGAAGTGCTAGTTCTTGTGGCTTCCGTAAGAATTACCTTGGAAGTGCGGTACTGTCCGATTTTTTATTGAATAAGCCCTTGGACAGTTTCGCTTGACTAAGGGGATTTATGCGTTTTGGCAAGGTAATAGCTCGAGTCAGTGTTTTAGCAGGGGTGGCAGCGGTAGTGGCGTTGGTGGGGTGTGGATCCGGCGTTGCGGGGAAGACGGGACATGTAACAGGATTTGCGTTGACTGGGCGGGTGATGGGTGGTCAGCGACCGATCGCCGGGGCAGCGATCTCGTTGTACGCAGCGGGCACGACGGGGTATGGCACGGGTGCGGTCGATCTGCTGGGTGGGACTGCAGTTACGTCGGATGCGAATGGAAATTTCAGTATTCCTAACAGCTACACTTGTCCCTCGGCGAGTACGCCAGTGTACTTGGTGTCTAAGGGCGGCGACCCAGGATCGGGTGTGAACGACAGCGCGGTGTTGATGCTGCCGGTGGGAAGCTGTAGTGATCTGGCGACGTTGGGCCAGGCCAATATCAGCGAGGTATCTTCGGTGGCGGCGGTGTATGCGCTGGGCCAGTTTATGACTCCGGGTAGTACGGCGGTGGGGACGAGCAGCACGAATGTGACGGGTTTGATGAATGCATATGCGACGGTGTTCAACCTGATCGACCCGACGACGGGGTATGGTCGAACGACGACTCCGGCGGGCAATGGGACGGTGCCGCAGAACACGCTGAATACGCTGGCCAATGTGATGGCGGCGTGCGTGAATACGACAGGCGGATCGGGTGCGTGCAATACGTTGTTTGCGGCGGCGACGCCGAGTGGTGGGGTGGCTCCGACGGATACGTTGACGGCGATGTTGAATATTGCCCGGAATCCGGGGATGAATGTGAAGACTCTGTATGACCTGTCGGTGGCGCGGGCGACGTTTCAGCCTAGTCTTGCAGGTAAGCCGAACGATTTGACTTTGAGCATTGAGTACACCGGGGGCGGGTTGAACCGTGGGCAGTTGATTGCGGTGGACGGAGCAGGGAATATCTGGGTGCCGAATGCAGTTGATCCGGGGACGCTGAGCGAGTTCAGCCCTACGGGTGCGGCGTTGTCTCCGAGCACGGGGTATACGGGGGGAGGGTTGAGCTATCCGGAGGCGGTGGCGATCGATCTGAGCGGGTATGTGTGGGCGGCTAATGAAGGCAATGGCAGCCTGAGCAAGCATAGTTCGAGCGGTACGGCCATCTCTGGCAGCGGTGGCTATATGATGGCGGGGATGCTGTATCCGTATGCGGTAGCGGTGGATGGGGCGGGTAATGTCTTCAGCGCGAATGGGAATAACACGGTGTCGAAGATGAGCGAGGGCGGTGCTCCTCTGGCACTGTTCCAGGGCGGTGGCCTGGATGTGCCTTACGCCATTGCGATCGATAACTCGGAGAATGTGTGGATTGCGAATGGTAACCGGACGCCGGCTGCGGACTCGGTTTCGAAGTTCAGCGATAGTGGGACTCCGGCGGCGATTACGGCATATACCGGTGGCGGGTTGTCGACTCCGGTCGGGATTGCGGTGGATGCGATGGGGGATGTGTGGCTAAGCAACTTTGGCGCGCCGTCGGTGAGCAAGTTGAGCAGCACGGGTGCGCCGTTGTCGGGTGCGGGATACGCGACCCCCAACGAGACCAGCGCGATTGCAGTGGATGGTGGCAATACGGTGTGGACGGCGAATCTGGACGGCTCGGTGAGCCATTTTGCGAACTCGGGCACGGCACTATCGCCTGCAACGGGGTTTGTGACTCCGAGCGCTACGGCGGCGGTGGGGATTGCGGTGGATGCATCGGGCAATGTTTGGATGACAGATTTCTATGTGAACAGCCTGTTTGAGTATGTGGGGGCTGCTTCGCCGACGGTGGTGCCGATGGCGCTGGCGGTGAAGAACCAGTCGCTGGGGATGATGCCGTAACGGTTGGGTCAGGGCGCGAATTGCGGCGTTTATCGTGCTGATGGGTGGCGGTTTGCAGGGCTGGCGTGGGAGAATGCTCTGTCAGGTGGCGTAAGGATACGCGGCCGGAATTGGGGTTACAGTCTACGTGTTGCGATCAGCATTTATTGCACTCTCTCAAAACAAGGAATTGCGGTCGTTCTCGGAACGGTCGGCGATGGGGCGGAAGCTGTCGGGGCGTTTTGTTGCCGGGATGACGGTGGAGGAGGCTCTGGCGGCGTGTGCGCGTGTGAATCGCGAGGGGATCGCAGTCAGCCTGGACTCGCTGGGGGAGAGCGTTACGGTGGAGGCGGAGGCACGGGCTTCGGCGTCGATCTACCATGAGCTGCTGGATGCGATCCATACGCGTGGGCTGAACGCGAAT
>DAICZO010000385.1 GCA_027311125.1 Acidobacteriaceae bacterium | reverse complement strand
GTGAATGGAGGCGAGGACCTGGCGGAGGCGCTGGCTGACGAGGGTGTCGGTGGTGTGGGGTGGTAGCAGGGCGCGGATGTCGTCCTGGAGGCGTTGCAGGAGCGCCTGGGCGAGGGGTTCGCGGAGGGTGTGTGCGTGGGGGTCGGGCAGGGGCATCATCATGGAGATGCGGTAGTGCTCGGGGTATTTGACGGCGAAGGAGATGGTGGAGCGGACCATCTGGAGGATGCGATCGCGCGGCTGGGTGAGGCCTGCGATGGTTCGATTGACACGGGTAGCGAAGCGCTCGTACGCTTCCGCACACAGATAGCGGATGAGGTCATCCTTGTCTTTGAAGTGGCGGTACATGGCCATCTTGGAGCAGCCGGCGAGGTCGGCGATGCGACGCATGGAGACGCTGTGGTAGCCGTGTTCGGCGAAGAGGGTGCTGGCGGCGTCGATGATGCGGGTTCTGAGGTCTGGGCTGGGTGTTGGCTTCATGGAGTAGGGTCCTGGTGGTTGCCGTGACTTGTCGCGGCGCCTGATTCATTTGCTTACAGTGTACACATTGTTTACACTGTAAGCAGGTGGTTGACGATGGAAAGTCGATTCGGTGATGGTTCGGGGTACTGGCGCGGGGTGGTTGCGGTGGGGGTGTCCCTGTGGCTGTTGCCTGCGGTGGCCGGGCTGGCGCAGTGCAACAGTGCGTTGACGACGGTGGCGCAAGCGACGGCGTGTTTGCAGCAGCGGCCTGCTGCGGTGCAGGCGGTGGCGATGGATGGCGGCAAGGCGTACACGCTGGCCGAGTTGATTGATATTGCGGAGCAGAACAGCCCGAAGGGACGCATAGCGTGGGAGCGGGCGAAGCAGGCTGCCGAGCGTAGCGGGATTGCGCGGGACGAGTATTTGCCGGTGCTGGCGAGCGATACGTTGTTTGCGGATGAGCGGATCATCAATCCATTTCCGAAGCCACTGGCTCCGCGGGGTTATGTGATGGTGGAGATTCCGACGGTCCAGCCTGAGGTGAAGCTGAGCTATCTGCTGTTTGATTTTGGGGGACGCGAGGCCAAGGTGGATGCGGCTGCGGCGGCCCGGTTGCAGGGGACTGCGACGCTGCTGCGGGTGAATCAGGAGGTCGCGTTCCAGGTATCGCAGGCGTACTACCGGGTGTTGACGGCCGAGGGTCGGTTGCGGGCCGCGGATGAGATTCTGCAGACAGCAAAGACGGTGCAGGATGCGGCGGAGCAGCAGTTACGGAATGGGCGTTCGACGCTGCCGGATGTGTTGAATGCAAGGGCGGCGACGGCGCAGTCGGCGTATGAACGGGAGAGTGCGGAGGGTGATCTGCGGTCGGCGAAGGTGCTGCTGCGAGAGGCGATTGGGGTTGAGCCATCGCCGGAGATTGCGATTCGGGACGATGCGAGTGCGGCGCTGCCGACGGAGTTGACGACGTCGATCGACGAGTTGGTGCAGAAGGCGTTTGCGGAGCGTCCGGACCTGCTGGCGCGGATGCAGGAGATACGGGTGGCGCATGATGAAGTGCGACGTGCTCGGGCGGCGTATCTGCCGTCGGTGGGGCTGGAGGCTTCGGCGGCGCAGACGTCGTTGTGGCCGACGGCGGACTATGGCGAGTTGGGGAATGTGAGCCAGACGACGTGGACGGCGGGGGTGAGTGTTCGGTGGGAGTTGTTCAACCGGGCGCGGAAGCATGAGTCCGCGATTGCGGCGTCGCATGAGCGGCAGGCAGGGGAAGAGTTGCGCGAGAGCCGGGATGCGGTGACGCGGGATGTGTGGAGTGCGTACATCAGCTACCAGACGGCGCAGCGGAAGAATGCCGCGGCGATGGCGCTGCTGGAGGCTGCGAATCTGTCGTATACGTCGTCGCTGGATGCGTACCGGTACGGAGTGAAGAACCTGATTGATGTGGTGTCGGCACAGCGACAGTTGGCGCAGGCGAAGCTGGCCGGGGTGCAGGCGCGGTCCGATGTACTGATGGATGCGGTGACGGTGGATTACTCGACGGGTGTGCTGTTGCATTCGGGCATCCAGGCTGGGATGGGGAGTTCGAAATGAACGGTACGAGTAGAGGCTGGGGCGTGAAGGTTGTGGCGAGCGTGCTGGTGTTGTTGAGTGCGGGGTGCAGGGCTGCGCCAGCGTTTGATATCAGCGGCTCGTTTTTTCCTGCGTGGATGCTGTGCCTGGTGGTTGGTATTGCGCTGACGTTTGCGGCCCGGTATGGGTTGATGCGGTTACAGATTGCGGACGAGGTTGGTCCTCCGGCTTTGATTTATCCATGCCTGGTGGCGCTGTTTACCTGCCTGCTGTGGCTGCTGCTGTTTCGTTGAAGGGATAGGGATGACGATGACGATGAGTGAAGTAGAGCGAGACGAGCGCAGGCGCAAGGGCCGCGTGGTTGGTGCGGGGATTGTGGCGTTGACGGTGTTGGTGGTGCTGGTGGCGGTGTGGCAGACGGATTCGCATCCGCGTACCGATGATGCGACGGTGCGGGTGAACTACATTACGGTGATTCCGGAGGTGAGCGGGCTGTTGGAGTCGCTGCCGATCAAGGACAACCAATATGTGAAGAAGGGCGATCTGCTGTTCTCGATTGACTGTCGTCCGTATGAGTATGTGCTACAGCAGTCGCGGGCGAACCAGGCGCTGCTGGAGAGTCAGATTGTGGACGACAAGCGGCGGATTGCGGCGCAGGGGAGTGCGGTGGATGCGGCACGGGCGGGGGTGCAGAGTTCGCATACGGGAGTAGCGGCAGCAGTGAGCAATATTGATGCGGCGGCGGCGACGGTAGCGCGGGCGCAGTCTGCTGCCGCGGCGGCGCAGGCACAGTTGACGCTGGCGACGGCGAACCTGGGGAGGATCGAGCCGTTGCTGGCGAAGCAGTATGTGACCTACGAGCAGGTGGACCAGGCCAGGACCGCGGTGCGGGTAGCGCAGGAGAGTTATAACGGGGCCGAGTCGGCGTTGCTGCAGGCGCGGGCGCAGCAGGGGCAGGCGGTTGCGGGCAAGGCGGCGGCAGAGGCCGGGGTGTCGCAGGCACAGGCGCACCTGGGACAGGCGATCCATACGGTGGACACCGTGGATACGCTGATGGCGCAGCGGCCAGTGCTGGCGGCGAAGGTGCTGGATGCGGAGTTGAATGTGGAGCGATGCCGGGTGGTGGCGCCGTTCGATGGCTATGTGACGAACCTGAATATCTCGGAGGGTGCGTATGCGCATCCGGGGACGGCGATGTTTACGCTGCTGGATATGCGGAACTGGTATGTGATTGCGAACTATCGCGAGTCGAAGCTGCGGTATATGAAGCCGGGGATGCATGCGGATTTGTACCTGATGGGGCATCCTGACCGGCGGTTTAGCGGGACGATCGAAAGTATTGGCTACGGAGTGTTGCCCGAGGATGCGCGGGTGGCAGAAGGGCTGCCGGAGGTGGACCGGACGTTGAACTGGGTGCATCTGGCGGCGCGGTTCCCGGTGCGGATTCGCGTGGATAACCCTGATCCGCAGGTGTTCCGGATGGGCGAGACGGCAGTGAGTGTGATTCGGTGAGGTTGCGGGTAAGGGTGCATGGGCGAGCGTAGCTGGCTGGACTTTATTCGCGATGAACTGGCGCCGTATCCGCAGCGGCTGAGCGGGACGCTGCGGGACACGTTGTCGGTGACGCTGGCGGTGGTGCTGGTGATGACGCTGCGGGTGCATGCGGCGGCGATCGGGATCTATTACATATTTTTGTTGACGCGGCAGACTCCCTCGCTGTCGCTGCTGTCGGGCTTGCGTAGTTTGGTGGCGATTAGTGCCGGTGTGGGGAGTTGCCTGCTGCTGATCCAGATGACGGATAACGATCCGATGGTGCGGGTGGTGGGGTTGATGGTGTGCATGGCGGCGACGGGGTTTATGTTGTCGGCGAGCAGCCTGGGGGCGGAGGCGATTGCGTTTTGTTTGTTCTGGTTTACGACGCTGGCGGGATGGGATGGACATCGGCCAGCGGAGCAGACGGTGGAGGCTTCGCTGTGGGTGGTGGCGGCGACGGCGTTGAGCGAGGGGGGTGCGGTGGCGGTGGAGTACGTGTTTGGCGGGCAGAGTCCGGTGGCGAACCTGAAGGAGGAGATGGAGCGTCGCCTGGAGGCGGTGGAGGAGATGTTTCGACTGTATGCGGCGGGTGCGGACGAGGTGTCGCTGCAGGGCGTGCGGCGGCGGGTGGTGGTGTTGTCGCATGCAGGGCAGCAGCGGATGCAGCGGGTGTATGAGCGTATTGTGGAGCGGAATCTGCATACGCGGGAGTTGCCGCCGGGAACGCGGGTACGCATCACGATGCTGGCGGAGTTGATGGACCTGGCTGCGGCGTTCTCGCTGGAGCATCGGAACGGAGTGGACGAGCGATTGCGGGGTGTGTGCGGAGAGATTGCAGCGTTGTGTGCGCGGACGCGTGCGGGCGATGCTCTGGAGTCGGTGCGGTATGAGGCTTCGCATGGCGAGGACTGGCTGGGCCGGATACGGCAGACGCTGCATGAGCTGAACTCGATGCCAGCGGTGGTGGAGGAGACGGAGAGCGAAGTGTTGATGACGCCGCTGACGTCGAGC
>DAICZO010000152.1 GCA_027311125.1 Acidobacteriaceae bacterium | reverse complement strand
TTCATCGCATTCCGCCCTCAATCATTAATTAGATGGTGTATTCACGTTCATAAACGTTTCACACTCCCCTAAGCCTGCCGCAAATTCGTCGCTGGCTTCATCTCCACCAGCTTCCGGTACTTCGTACGGAAAGACCCCTTGGCCCGGTGCAACAACACCCGCAGATACTCCCGCTCCACCCCAAACTCCCGGCACACCTCATCTTTGTCCCGCTCGTCCAGAAAAACCGCTCGCAGCACCCTCTGGTCGCGCTCCTTCAACTCCTCCAGCACCAGCCGAACCACCCGCCGCGTATCGTCCGAAATCACCACGCTCAGCGCATTCGGTCGCACCTCCATCAGCCGATCCGCAGCCTCATCGTCCAGCCCGGAAACCCGTTGCGAAGCACGGTACTGCTCCAGCAGCACATTGTTGCAGATCGCGTTCACCAGTGGCCCCAGCCGTTCGGCCTGCTGCACCCCACCCGCACTCCGCACCAGCCCCAGCACCCGTAAAAACGTCTCATGCTTCACGTCCTCCATCGCCTCCACCGTCCGCACCCGCGAGCGCAGCTTCAGCGTCATCAACTCCCCAAAATACCGCACAAAATGCTGCTCCGTCGCGGCATCTCCCGCGCGCAGCCGTTCCACATACGAGTCATCGAATGTCTCGAAGTTCAAGGTACGTTCCTTGTTACATCTGGGGAAAAGTGTACACGTCAGCCAGCCAAACCGCCCTGCCTTCTCGCACCGCCATCTTTTTATGAAACGTTCTCACCCCGTCCCACACTATCCTCTCGAATTCGCAGCAACATCGTCGCAACCTTCGGTACTCATCCTGGCCAGCACCAGCCAGTCAACCAACCTGCGTCCGCCATCGAAAGGAGACCGTCATGTCGCAACACACGCTCACCTGCCTTCTCGCCGTCACCTTCTTTCTCTGCACTGCTGCCTGGGTCCCGTTCATCGATCGCATCGCCCGCAGCGTTCAGGCCAACGACACCTGGCGGCCACTCCCCGAAGACCGTCCCCAGCGCACCCGCTCCCGCGCCTACATGACCGTCACCCTTCTCATCATCGCCACCGCCATCACCACCTCCCTGCTGGGCTGACTTAACCCCGGCAGCATCCCATTCATCCACACCAACAGCACGCAAGGGGCCAGGTACATGCAACAGCTCAAAGGCACAGTCAAGTGGTTCAACAACGGCAAAGGATACGGTTTTCTCGGCTATGACGGAGGCGAAGACGTCTTCGTCCACTTCTCCTCCATCCAGAAGCCTGGCTTCAAAACCCTCAAAGAGGGCGAACCAGTCATCTTCAATATCGTTCAGGGAGAAAAAGGCCCTCAGGCAGAAAATGTCATCCCCACCGCCCACTTGCCTGGCAACTAGCAACTAGGAGTCTCACATGCAAATCGTCGACAGAATCCTAACCTGCAGCGACTGTGGAGAAGACTTCATCTTCAGTGCGGGAGAGCAGCTCTTCTTCCTCGACAAGCAGTTCCGCAACGACCCCAAACACTGCAAGCCTTGCAAGATCAAACAAAGAACCCGCATCCAGCCCGACAAAGCAGCCCCCATCTTCCGCGTCGAAACCCGTGCGGAGTGCTCCCACTGCGGAATAGAAACTTCCGTCCCCTTCAAGCCCACTCGAGGCCGGCCCATCCTCTGCCGCGCCTGCTTCCAATCCCGCGTCATCCCCACACCACCTTAGCAATCCGGGGCCTCAACCTAGCGCACATAATCAGCGATCACTCGCCGCTACTTGGCAAAGATCTGCCCCATATCCGCAAACGCCTTGAACTCCAGCGCATTGCCCGCCGGGTCCAGAAAAAACATCGTAGCCTGCTCGCCCACTTCGCCCTGGAACCGGATATAAGGCTCAATCACAAACTTC
>DAICZO010000378.1 GCA_027311125.1 Acidobacteriaceae bacterium | reverse complement strand
ATTCGGCATCCTGCACGTCCTCGATCTCAAACAGACTCTGGACTCCAAGGGCATTCAACTTGGTGCTGACTGCAGCGTATACGACCTCTGCAATCCCCAGGCCGCCGCCCGCGCCTTGCAAACCGACATGAGGGTTGCCACCGTTCTGCCATGCCGCATCGCCATCTTCAGCCAGCCCGGAGGCTGTTCGATCTCCACCCTCAAGCCGACAGCCCTCTTCCAGCTCACCGGCCTCCAAGGAGCCGAAACCCTTGCCGAAGAAGTAGAGCACGAGCTGCTCGCAATCATCGACGAAGCCGTCTAGCATCCCTACCCACTACTCGTACCGCAGCGCCTCAATCGGATTCAAATTCGCCGCCTTCCACGCCGGATAGATCCCAAACAGCAACCCGATCCCGCACGAACTCCCAAACGCAATCGCCACCCACAACGCCGACACAGCCGACGGCAGCAGCAGCGCCAGCCCAAACGCAATCACCGCACCAATTGCCACCCCAATCACTCCACCCACCGCGCACAGCACCACCGCCTCCAGCGTAAACTGCGCCAGAATCGTCCGCTTCGTCGCACCAATCGCCTTCCGCACCCCGATCTCCCGCGTCCGCTCCGTCACGCTCACCAGCATGATGTTCATCACCCCCACCCCACCCACCAGCAGCGCCACGCTCGACAGCGAGAACAGCAGCAAAAACAGCCCACCCGTAATACTCGTCCACAGCCGCGTCAGCGAGTCCGTACCAAAAATCGCAAAATTATCCGGCTTCTCGTTCGTCACCTTCCGCCGCCGCCGCAGCAACTCCTGCACCTCATCCTCCACCATCGGACGATTCTTCGGGTCGTCATACTTCAACGTAATCCAGTAGTCCAGCGTCTCCGGATGAATATTATGAAACGTCGTGATCGGAAAAATCGCCTGGTTGTCCTGCGGATTCTTCCCTCCCCCAAACGCCTGCTTCTGCTTATCCAGCACCCCCACCACCGTAAACACGCTCCCCGCGACGTCCACCTCTTTCCCGATCGCACTCTCCCCCGGAAACAACTCCGCCGCCGTATCATGCCCCAGCACCACCACCTTCGCCGCCCGCTCCTGGTCGCATTCGTTGAAGTACCGCCCCTCAATCAGGTCCTGCTCGCTCACGTCCTTCTCCGCCGGCGTCACCCCCGACAGAATCGTGTTCTGCATCTTCTTCCCACCCGCCTTGATCGACGTCGTGCCGCCCCGCCCCGGTGCCGTATTGTCCGTATATTGCAGTTGCGGAGACACCGCCACCACATGCGGCAAATCCCGCATCGCCATCGCATCCTCATACGTCAACTGCTTCCGCGTCAGCATCTCAGTCGTCGGCCGCCCGCCAAACACCGGAAAGCGAAACACAAACAGCACATTCGACCCCAGCGACTGCACCAGCCCCTCCACGCTGCTGTTCAGCCCATTCACCACCGACGAAATCACAATCACCGTCATCACGCCAATCACGATGCCCAGAATCGTCAAGCCGCTCCGCAGCTTATTCGTCCGCAGCGTCTCCAGCGCCATCCTCACGGTCTCTTTGAAATCGCCAATCCGCATACTCAACCCAACTCTCTCTAGCCTTCTACTCCCTACTCCCTATTCCCTACTCCCTGCCTCTAATCCGCTCGCAAAGCCACAATCGGGTCCAGCATCGCCGCCTTCCGCGCCGGATACACCCCAAAAAATATGCCCGTCGAAGTCGCCATCAACAGCCCCAACGCCACACTCCACAACGCAATCG
>DAICZO010000372.1 GCA_027311125.1 Acidobacteriaceae bacterium | reverse complement strand
CCGTCCACGCTCGCGGCCTCAGCGTGGCCATCTCTCTGGCGAAGCACAACGGCTCGCAGCATCTGGCCCACGCCGGGTCAGAAAACATCGCAGTAGCTCTGGCCGCGTACACCGCCGCTGCGGGCCTTGCCGCCCATCTCGTCCTGCCGCAGACCATTCCCTTCGCGCACTATCTCGAAGCCAATCTCTACTCTGCCGACATCACCGTGGTTGATGGCACCGCTGCCGACTGCACCCGCATCCTGAACCAGCGCATCCAGTCGCAGCTACAAGCCAACGCGTCCGCTGATCCGCTCTGGGTCGATCTCGCCGCCGACCACAATCCCTTCTACCTCGAAGGCCTCAAGACGCTGGGCTACGAACTCGTCGAGCAGCTCGGCTGGACCTATCCTGCCGCCATCCTCTACCCCTGTAGCAACGACTCCGACGTCGTCCTGCTCGCCCTCGGCAAGGCCTTCGATGAACTGGAAGCGCTCGGCTGGGTCAGCGGAACCCGCCCTCGGCTCTACGCAGTCGCTACCACCGGAGAGCCAGCCTCCGCAGCCAGCAGCGATCCGCTCCACCCTGCCCCTCACACTCAATCCGGCAGCCAGACCATTGCCGTCACCGCCGCCGAGGCACTCGCCAGCACACGCGACTGGGGCCGCAACGAAGGCATCCTTCTCTCGCCCATGGCCGCCGCCGCAACCGCTGCCTACGAAACGCTGCTCGCCAACGGAGAGCTCTTGCCCGCCGACACCGTCGTCCTCATCAATCCCACAGCCGCCCTCAAGTACACTGACAACACCGCGGAAGCCATGCACCTCCACCGTCCCGGCCGGCCAGCCATCAAGCTGCCGACCAGCCTGCCCGTAGGTGGCATCATCACCCCGGTCTAGTGTGCCCCGCTTCTCCGCAGCCTGTGTCAGAAAGACGAGTCGCCAGCAGCCTATGTCCATTCGCCGCGAAATCAGACCCATGCTCCACCTCGCGCTTCCGCTGGTCGCCGCGGAGATCGGCTGGATGGTCATGGGCATCGTCGACACCATCATGGTCGGCCACCTGCCCAACTCCGCCATCTCGCTCGGAGCCGCGGCGCTCGGCCAGGTGATGTACCACACCCTCGCCTTTGGAATCGGCGGTGTCCTGCTCGGTCTCGACACAGTGCTCTCGCAAGCCTTCGGCGGCAAGCGCATCGACGACGCCAACCGTTCGCTGCAGCATGGCTTGGTGCTTGGTGCGATCCTTACCGTCATCCTCATGTCCATCGTCGCGCTGATGCCGTTCGCCTTCTCGCATCTGCACACTGACCCCCGCATTCTCGCGCTCGCCAATCCCTTCCTCAACGCGCTCAACTGGGGAACTCCCGCACTCATCCTCTGGCTCGTCCTGCGCCGCTATCTGCAGGCCTTCAACCACGTCCGTTCCATCGCCTTCACGCTGGTCTCGGCCAATCTCATCAACGTCCTCTTCAACTGGCTCTTCATCTACGGCCACCACTGGCGCTACCTCAGCATTCCGGCCTGGGGAGTCACTGGCTCCGGCTGGTCCACCACCCTCTCTCGCCTCTATCAGGCGGGCATCATGCTCGCCTTCCTCGCCTACTACCAGCGCAAGCATCGCTACGGTCTCTTCCAAACCAAATGGCGCTACGAGCCTGCCCGTCTGCGCGAACTCATCCATCTCGGCGCCCCGGTCGGCGCACAGATCTTCGTCGAGATCGCCATCTTCGGCGCCGTCACTGCCATCATCTCCACCTTCGGAGCACTGCCGCTCGCCGGCCACCAGATCGCGCTGGACTGTGCCAGCTTCACCTTCATGGTGCCCATGGCCATCAGCACCGCCACCAGCGTCCGCGTAGGTCAGGCCATCGGACGCCGTGACGCCCCCGCTGCCCGGGCCTCCGGATGGACCGGCATCTTGCTCTCCAGCGTCTTCATGCTGCTGGCTTCCGCGGTCTTCATCGCCATCCCCGGCACCATCGCCCGCGGCTTCTCGCCCTCGCCGCCGGTCATCGCCGCCGCCGTTCCGCTGCTGTTCATTGTTGCGGTCTTCCAACTCTTCGATGGCCTCCAGATGACCGCCACCGGAGCGCTGCGTGGCGCAGGCAACACCAGCATCGGCCTCTACGTCCACCTCGCCTGCTACTGGGCCATCGGACTGCCCGTCGGTCTCTACTTCGGCTTCCACCAGCACCTCGGTGCCGCCGGTCTGTGGCTCGGCCTCTGCTGCGGACTCATCCTCGCTGGCATCGCCCTCACCACCATCTGGCAGCGCACCACCCGCAGACTGCCCAGCATCATCGCCAGCCAGAAGACCCATCCCGCGCTGGCCAATCCCGCTCCCATCCCCAGCTAAACCCCTACGGCTTGCTCAGCCGCTCCATCAGGATGGCCATCCGCTTCGCCTGGATCGGCAGCGAGTCCAGAAACACCGTCTCGCCCTCCGCATGGGCCCCATCGCCCATCGCTCCCGTGCCCACCAGACCCACCACATACGGCGCGACAAACGCAATATCTCCCGCCCCACCCAGCATCGGGTCCATCACCTCCTGCGGTCCCACTCCCAGCGCTGCATTCACCTCGTTCAACTGCTTCACCAGCGCGTGCGCACCCTCCGTCTCTGCCATTGCCGGATAGCCTTCATCGAACGAGATGGTCGCGCCGGTCTTGGCCAGATGGTCCGCTACAATCGCTCGCATCTTCGCCTCCACCCGCTCCGTCTGCTCGTTGCTCAGCGTGCGGATGTCGCCCTCCGCCAACGCCACCGGCGGAATCACATTGCTCTTCCCTGTAATCGTGCCGCCCGACCCCGTGTCATTCCACTTCGCCGTCGCTCCGCCCAGCACCATCCCCACGCTGAACGTCAGCCCTTTCTCTGGCAATTGCGTCCGAAACTGGTCCAAAATCCGTGCCAACTCGTAGATCGCCCCATAGCCAAACGGCTCACGAAATATCTGCGACGAGTGCCCGCTACGCCCGCTCGTCTCCAGATGCCACAGAATCGCACTCCTCCGGCTGATACGGATCATGTCCTTGCCGGCGATGCGCGAGCCATTCTCAAACTCCAGCGCCACATCGCTCCGTTTGCCCGCTTCGATCATGTCTCTCCGGCTCAGGCTGGTCGGCTCTCCGTGCAACTCCTCGTCGCCGCTCAGCACGATCGTGATCTCCGCCTGGTCCAGCGATCCCGCGGCTTGCATCGCCTTCAGCGCAGACAGCATCACCACCAGCCCACCCTTCATATCGTTCACACCCGGCCCGGTCGCCACCTTGCCATCGGTCCCCGGCACGATCGCATACTTCTGAAAGCTGCTGGTCGGCTCAAACACCGTATCCATATGCCCGATCAGCAGAATCCGCTTCCCGCACTTGCCCGACCCCGCCGGACACGCATGTTCCGCCACCAGGTCGCCGGCCCGCCCATCGAACGCCTGCATCGGCACCCACCGCGTCTTGAAGCCCAGCGCCTCAATCTGCGGCATCACCACATCCTTCACCGCCAGCACGCCAGGCACATTCATCGTGCCACTGTTGATGTCCACCAGCTTCTGCAGCAGCGCCACCGCCGCCGGATTCTCTGCATCCACCGCCCGCACCATCGCGCTCTCCGCCGTGGAGAGCTTCGGCTCCGCAGCCTGTCCCAACGTCATGGAGCACACGCCAGTCGCAGCCAGCAGAAAGAGAATTCGTGAAGTCATCATCGTGGCCGGAGAATATCACGCCCACTCCGCGCGCCAGCAACTTAAGTCGCCAACTAAGTCACCGGCATCTGCACAATATCGTCGCTGCGCACCCGCGTCTTGCTGCGTGTGGTCAGCGTCAACGCCGCCGCCAGAATCGGGGGGGGGGGGGGGGGGGGGGGGGGGGGGGGGG
>DAICZO010000368.1 GCA_027311125.1 Acidobacteriaceae bacterium | reverse complement strand
GTGCCAAAAAGCTTCTTCATTGGTTACATTTCTCCGTAGCTATATTGTCTTCTATTTCGCTATGTTTTACTGGGTTCGTCTGCGACTTCTATCTCCGTTACCTTGGCCACGATCGCACCTTGCGCCAACCGAATACGAATGCTCTGATCCAGGGTAGCCAGCGCTGACGAATGCAGCAGCTTGCCATCGGCACCATACGCCAGCGCATAACCGCGCCCCAGCACTGCCAACGGGGATAACGCCTCCAGCCTGACCACCGCCTGGCCCAGACGACTCTGCTGCTGCGCAATCCTCCGCGCTGAAGCTCGTTCGAGCCGCGCGCGAGCCTGCTGTAACCGATGTCCCGCCGCCGCCAGTTGCAGTGAGACATCCTGCCGCTTCAAGCGGTACGTCAACCCCGTCAGCCGCTGCTCCGGCATCCGCAGTCGCCGGGCAATCGCAGCCTCCAGCCGCAGTCGCAGTTCATCCAGTCGCTGATCTCTGCGACTAACCGCATCACGCAGCCGACGCAACACCGACTCCGCAGACAGGCGGGTGTACCGCTGCCGTGCCTGCATCAACTGGTACCGGCCTGCACGCTGAACACGCCGCTCCAGCGCTGCCACACGCTCTTCGATTCGATGCTGCCCAGCGGTCACCAACTCCGCCGCAGCCGAAGGGGTTGGCGCGCGCAGGTCAGCCACAAAATCCGCAATCGTAAAGTCGGTCTCATGCCCAATCGCCGATACCACGGGCAACTCAGACGCTGCAATGGCGCGCGCCAGTGCTTCGTCGTTGAATCCGGCAAGGTCTACCATGGACCCACCGCCTCGCGCAATCACAATCACATCCGCCATCCCCGGATTGTCATGGAACCAGCGCAGACCCGCTATCACCGAACTGGCGCAGTTAGCCCCCTGCATGGTCGCAGGATAAACCAGCAGGCTCAGACGCGCATGGCGTCTGCGACACACGGTCACGATGTCGCGGATCACCGCACCGGTCGGCGAGGTGATGACTCCGACGCACTTCGGAAATGCAGGTAGTGGGCGCTTCCGCTCCGCGTCGAACAGCCCCTCCGCCAGCAGCCGCGCCTTCAACTGCTCAAACGCCAACTGCAGGGCACCGGCTCCGCGCGGCTCCATGGTCTCGGCTATCAACTGCAATTGTCCCCGGCTCTCGTACACCGAGACTCGTCCCCGCACCAGTACCGCCAGGCCATCCGCAGGCTTGAAGCGCAGCAGAATCGCCTGACGTCGAAACAGCACCACCGGCAATTGCGCCTCACCATCTTTCAAGGTGAAGTACACATGTCCCGAAGGTGCCGGCCGACAATTGGACACCTCGCCTTCGACCCACAAGTCCGCGTACCCGCCCTCCAACTGCTGGCGAATCTGACCGACCAGGTCGCGCACACTCCATATACGCGACTGTTGCACTACCGTAGCCGAATCAACCGATCGGGTCGCCAGTTGGGCAGTCTTCCCGCTCGAGGTTGGGCGCCTGGATCGACTCTGGGCGTTTTCGGCGAGGACCTCGCTCACTTCCTCCGCAGGGCCAGCCGCAAACAGCAGCCCCATCTGCGGTCTGTCCGATGCTTGGGATTGTTGAGTTTTTGATACTTCGTCAGCATATTCGCGCATGGGGACGGCTGCTCTGGCCCGAACACGCTTGGTTTGGCCGCGCGCACGCAGACTCGCCAGGGTTGGCGGGTTGTCTTCCTTCTCAGGCATACCGCCTGAGTCTAGCATTCAAGCCCCTCGCACTGGCACCCTAGCGTCGCAGGGAGTTCAACAGCCACAAAATCAAGCTAAGCACGACGCTGAGTAGCAGTGAAGTCATCAGCGGAAACGACACCGACCAGTTGCGGCCCCGCCACGACAAGTCTCCCGGAAGCCGCCCCAACGGCAGATGCAGCCGATCCGCGCCGAATAGCATCAGCCCCACGGCGAGCAGCACCAAGCCCGCAACGGTGACTACGCGCGCCAGATCCTGCATCGTGGCTAACCTCTAA
>DAICZO010000363.1 GCA_027311125.1 Acidobacteriaceae bacterium | reverse complement strand
ACTCGATATTGGGGGAACCGGCTTCAGCACAACCTACACGTATGCAACGGACAACAGTATGAACCAAGTAACGACGGTCACCCAGGGGGCGCAGGTCCGGAGTTTCAAGACGGATCCGTTGGGACGCACTGTGTCCGTGGGGGAACCAGAGTCAGGAACAACAACTTATAGTTACGCGTATAACAGCACTGGCCTGGTCGTGACTCGTGTGCGGCCGAAGGCTAACCAGACGAATTCGACCACGCTGACGACAACCACAACGCAGTATGACTCCGTTGGACGTGTGATCAGTATCGCGTATGACGATGGCGTGACACCGAACAAACAGTTCGATTATGATGCGGTCAACTCGCAGATGCAGTGGACACAGAGCCCGACGCTGCTGAAAGGACGGCTCGCCGATATGGCATCAGGATCGGGTACCAGCTTGACACGGGGACTCTTCAGTTACGACTCCATGGGTCGGGTCATTACGATGTTGCAATGTGCTCCATCGATCTGTGGAAGCTCCAATCAGGCCAGTCGTCCGGCTCTGACTTTTTCCTACGACTGGACTGGTAACCTCATCACCGAATTTGACGGTGCCAGTGGCCAAATCGGATACACCCGCTCGCCGATTGGGGAAGTAACCTCCGTGACGAACAATACCTATCAAGGAACGGGTAATCCCTCCAATCTAGTTTCCAGCGTCCAGAATGGTCCTAATGGTCCGACCGGATATCAGTTGGGGAACGGGTTAGGGGTTGTGGTCACCTACGACTCGATGGGCAGGGTGGGTGGTAACTATGTCTGCAATGGTTCTTCTCAAGTCAATTGCAATGGCGGGCAAGAAGTGTACGGCTTCTCAGTGAACATGCAGGGAACTCATACGACCAGCTCCTGTGACACGGTAATTAATCAGTGTCTGGGGTATGGGTATGACGAGTTCAATCGACTGTCGCTTCTCTCCGGGCAGCAGAGCTATAACTACGTGTATGACCGGTACGGCAACCGTGTGCAGCAGATTGCTCCCCAGGGGGGACCTGCGCCATCCTACTCGTTCAACACCAGCAACAATCAGATTAATGGTTTTGGTTACGATGCCGCTGGAAACCTTACGAGCGACGGGCTACATTCGTATACGTATGATGCAGATGGGAATTTACTTCAGGTCGATGGAGGAAGCACGGGCAAGTATGTGTACGATGCACTGAACCGTCGAGTCGGCGCATCGAGCTCCACGCCGGGCTACGAGTACATGTACGATTATGCTGGTCGGCGCACGTCGAGCTGGCTGGTGTCGAACAACTCAGGCACGGAAGGCCGTATTTACTGGGACGGGGCAGAGATCGCCTACCGCTCCAACGATGGCACGACGTATTTTGATCACAAGGATTGGATTGGCACAGAACGAATGCGGACCAACTCTACCGGCGCGGTTGCCTCCAGCTATGCGTCCATTCCGTGGGGCGATGGGTACACGGCTACGGTGCTGCAAGGCGGTGGCGACCAGGATAGTCTTCACTTCGGCCAACTCGACCATGACGCCGAATCCTCCACGGAGCACGCCCAGTTCCGCCAGTACAGCTCCATGCAGGGCCGATGGATGAGCCCAGACCCCTATGGCGGCAGCTATGACATGACCAATCCGCAGAGTATGAATCGGTATGCCTATGTGCTGAATAGCCCGCTGAGTTTCATTGACCCCAGTGGCCAAATGTTGAAATGGGGCCAGTGGGGAATAGGTGGAGGGGGGGGCAATCAGACCTGCATCTACATAACAACTGAAACTTGGGATCCAACCACCACTACCCTTACCGAAACTACCACTCAGTCTTGTACTTCAAACCCAGACTCGGGATCTAATTCACCCTCTACCTACAATCCAATAGGGCCAATCACACCTCCCGCTATGCCGGGTGCCCCAAATAACGCAACGCCCGGAAACCAAGTCTCGCCAGCATGTCAGGCCCAGTTGCTGAACATGATTAACGCCGAGCACGGTACGAACCTTACCAGTGCGAACATTACAGACTTTTACAACAATGGAACCGCCGCGAACATCATCGTTGATGCCAGTGGGCTAACGGCGGCTCAGTTCAACTCTTTCCAACCGGGCAGATATTCGACATACGGCGGTCAATTCCTGCTTGGATTCGGGATGGCTGGCCACATCGCCAATGAGCCAGGAGTGAATGCTGGGGCAGTGTTCAGTAACTCAAATATCGGTGGCAATCTCTCCGTCCACTTCGCCTTCCACGATGACCACGGCTATGCGAACAATCCCTTCGGAGCGCTTATTCACTTCTTCACAGACGTGCTGGGCCACAACTCGAGGAAGCCATGCTGAGGAGGCTGACGATGAGATTAGCGCGTAGAGTGTCGATAGGAGCGCCGGCGGCCATAGTGCTATTTGCTCTGTGCCTTGAGGCTGTCGGTCAAGCCCCGGTTCAAATCCAAATCCGAGTGCTGAATGCGAAGAATGGGGAGCGTGTCGCAAATCAGAAAGTATCTGTCGGGATCAAGGGCGTAAAGGGAGCTACTGAGTACACGACCGACGCCGAGGGAGACATCAACGTGAACCTTCCGCCTGAAGCGGAAGTGTTCGCAGCGACCGAATGGTGGACGACATGCCGGAAAATGGAGAGCGGCGTCGATCCCTACGTTCCAGTTAGCAGGGTGTTCCAGGAGGGCTTCACGGTACCCAATAGCTGCGGGAAGGCCAAAAGCGAAACCATCAAAGGCAAGCTGGTTATCTTCGCCCAGAAGTCCTCTCTCTGGAAACTCTTCCAAAAATGAGATGGGTAGCCGGAGTGCTCTTCCTAAGCATAGCCATAGCGACGGCTCAGTCGCTCACCATCAGGGTGCAGGTTCTCGACGGAAGGAACGGGAAGCCGATGGCGGATCAGCACGTTCTGGTGTTCACCGGGCTGTCTGCCGATGCGGTCAAAAACCACGCGCAGCATACGGGGGTGACGACCGACAAAGATGGGGTGGGTACGCTGACGATCTATCCGGGAGAGACGCAGTGGCTCCAGGTCTTCACGGACGGTCGCGTACCCTGCTTCCCCGACCCGAACAAGGCCAGCTTCAGCGTCAGCGAGATCATGTCCAAAGGGCTGGTGACGCCGAACGACTGTAGCACTCAAGTCCAGCAACCTAGCCCTGGCCACTTCGTGATCTATGCCCGCCCTGCTCACTTCATGGAGAAGATGAAGCAGTAACGGTTCCCTGAAATCCAGCGGGGCCGTCTCTTCGGAGGCGGCCTTGCTTGCGTCTGGGGCCTCCATCGTGAGCCGTGGTGGCGCGATCAGAAAGCACGATGCTTGCGCATCGGGTTGAGGGTTGACACGTCACCCCCAAACGGGAGCTGTGGAGGAACCTGAAGTTACCGTGGGTGAACGTGTCTGGAATGAGCGTCCTATAGCCAGCTACCGCGAAAACACTGGTGTTTACGGGTTGCTGAGGGTGAACGTGATTGGAATCAGCGACTAAGGGGAAAAACTGGCGTTCGGTGGCTGTCGGGCGTAAACGCGGCGGTTGCTGCGCGTGAACGTGTTGAAAACGCAGGGTTGGGCATCGGTGGCCGAAGTACCCTCCGCTCCAGCGCCCGTCAAGGCTCTGCGCTGCGCTTCGACCGCTGGCGCGGCACTGCGTGGCCTTGACTGACGCCTCCGCTGCGGGTGATAGCTGGTCATGAGGAGCATGTCTGCTCCTCCGTTCTCAAAGAGAACCGGAGTGCGACTGGGGAGCCATCGAGCGGCCACGGCGGGGCCAGCGGCGGCGCGGTGAGAGGGAGACACCATCCCTAAGTCTGACGGCTTACGAGCAGCCAGAGCGACGACGAACCCGAACAGAGATCGAACGCAGAACGAAGGAAGCCCGGACGCTGTCCGGGCTTGTCCGATGAGTGTTCGAGGTTAGCGGTAGGCTTCGCGGCGGTGCTTTACGGCGAGGACTTCGACGGCATCGCCGAGATCGTGGAAGCGGACGCGATAGTCGCCGACGCGGAGCCGGAACTCTGGTGGGTCGATGTCCTGGAGACGCTTTACGTCGCCTTCGCCCGTGGCAAGAAGACGTGCCAGCGCGTGGAGGATGCGGAGAGCGGTGGCTTGGTCGATGGCGCGGAGCTGGGCCTTGGCCTGGTCTGTCCAGTGGATCTTCCTGGGCATGGTTACTGGCCCGCGCCGTGGGGTTCGAGCGGGGAACGTCCCATGCGGTCGAAGTCCTCCTGGGTGAGTCCGAACTCGGCCAGAATCTCATCGTGGGGGATGGTCTCGCCACGGGCGAGGGCGGCCTTGGATGCGGCGATGTCGCGGGCTTCTTCTTCGCTGACCGGCTCGTCATCGTAGGGTGCGTTGGCGAGGGCGCGGGCGAAGGGGTCGAGCATGATCTCCAGCAGGCCGACGACGGCGGAGACCTGGCCGGGGGCCATGCGGTCGATCAGTTCGTGAGCTTGTTCCTTGGTATGAGCTTGGGGCATCGTGGAGTCCTTTTCCTTAGCTTATCGAGTCGCCGTGGCTCAGTCGTGAGCCTCGGCACCGGCAGTTCCGGTGAGCGAGTTGATGAGCCGTATAACCGCCCGCTGATCGCGCTCCGGCAGCAAAGTGATCCTCTGAAATCTCTTCCAAAGGCGCTGCTTCTCCGGGTCGCTCGCAACCCGTTCAAATCTGGAAGCCTCTCTCGGCTTGGCCTGGATGCCGAGCAGCTCATCGGCTGACACCTTGAGCGCCTGTGCGAGTTGCGCGACCGCCGGGCCAGGCGGGAAGCCGCCGTCGGTCTCGTAGTAGGAGATCGCGCGTTGGGTGATGTTGGCGGCCTTGGCAAGCTGCACCTGCGTCATGTCGCGCTCCCTGCGGAGCGCGATGAGGCGTTGGCCGAAAGAATCCTTGTTGGTGGTCGCTGTTCCCTTAGGCATGGCAAGGCCGATTCTAAGGGCATCTTCCGCGAGACCCATCTCAAAACGTGTTGACCTAATATACATATCCGTATACTCTCGGAACGAGTTTACATGTAACAGGCAGTACCAACAAATGCATAAAAAGCACTTGACAGGATTTTAGATGGAGGCTGGAAAATGGCAAGAATCCCGGAGGATGAGGTCGAGCGGCTGAAACGGGAGGTATCGGTGCAGCGGTTGGCGGAGGCGCGGGGGATCAAGCTGAAGCGGCTGGGAGCCGACCTGCACGGCCTCTGCCCCTTCCACCACGACCGCAGTCCGTCCCTCATCATCACTCCGGCCAAGAACCTCTGGCACTGCATGGGAGCTTGCAACGCGGGCGGCACGGCCATCGACTGGGTGATGCGGGCCGACGGAATCAGCTTCCGCCATGCCGTCGAGCTGTTGCGGGCCGACTATCTTCCGCTGTCGTCTGCGCCGATCCAGCAGGTTAAGAACTGCACGGTTCGCAAACTGCCGCCGCCCGTCGAGAGAGACGCGGACGACCGGGTGCTGTTGATGCAGGTGGTGGACTACTACAGCGACACGTTGAAGCAGTCGCCGGAGGCGTTGAAGTATCTGTCTTCGCGTGGCCTCACATCGCCGGAGATGATCGACCGGTTCAAGCTGGGCTTCGCCAATCGGACGCTGGGGTACAGACTGCCGGCGAAGAACCGCGCCGCCGGCGCGGAGATGCGTGGCCGGCTGCAAACGCTGGGCGTGTTGCGGGAGAGCGGCCATGAGCACTTCAACGGCTCCATCGTTATCCCCATCTTCAATAGCTCCGGTGACGTGGTGGAGATGTATGGCCGGAAGATCACACCGAATCTCCGCGAGGGGACGCCCGACCATCTGTATCTGCCCGGAGCGCACAAGGGCGTGTGGAACGAGGAGGCTCTGTCCGCATCGAAAGAGATCGTGCTGTGCGAGTCGCTGATCGACGCGCTTAGCTTCTGGTGTGCGGGCATACGCAACGTGACGGCCAGCTATGGCGTGAACGGCTTCACAGCCGACCATCGCATGGCCTTCGAGAAGCACGGCATCGAGCGCGTGTACATCGCCTACGACCGCGACGAGGCGGGCGACAAAGCCGCCGCCGCGCTTGCGGTGGAGCTGATGGAGATGGGGTTGGAGTGCTTCCGCATCCAGTTCCCGAAGGGCATGGACGCGAACGAATACTCGCTCAAAGTGCAGCCAGCAGCGAAGAGCCTGGGCGTGTTGCTGAACAAGGCCGAGTGGCTGGGCAAGGGCAAACGGGCAATAACGGAAACGGGGCCGCGCACGGTCGAGCCAGTGATCGAGCTGGAGCCGGAGCAGATCATCGAGCCGATGCCAGCAGTGATCGAAGCAGCGGCTAAGGAAGAAATCATCGAAGAAGAATCTATACTGGCCGAGATCGTGGCCGACATCGAAGATGAGATCGAGAGCCAGGTCGAAGCCGCCGCCGATCCCATCGAAGAAGAGCCAGAGCCATCCCCCGCAGCGTCCCCCGCGGACATCCCAAACCATGTTCCTCTCTTAGCCGCCAAACCGGAGCCGGTTGCGGCGATGGAGCCACCGGCAGCGCCCGCACCGACCATCTACGTGCCGGTCGAGATGCGCGGCGAGGACATCTTCCTGATGCAGGGCGACCGCCGTTATCGCATCCGTGGGCTGAATAAGAACATGAGCTACGAGCTGTTGAAAGTGAACATCCTCGTCTCCGGCCACACGCCGCGCGGCGAGTCCGCCTTCCATGTCGACACGCTCGATC